>JANOTW010000552.1:0-3837 GCA_031416575.1 Ferruginibacter sp. | reverse complement strand
TCACAAATCAGCAGGGTTAAGAACAAACACATTAGTAGCTGTTGGTTCCGCCTTATATGTTTTGCTTTCTATCATGATTATACATCCTACTGGTGATATAACAAGAGTTATTGGACAAGTAGTTACAGGAATTGGTTTTTTATGTGCCGGTGTAATTTTCAGAGAAGGAATAAGCGTTCATGGGCTTACTACAGCCGTAACAATTTGGTGCAGTTCAGCTATTGGCTGTTTGGCAGCAGCAGGGTATTTTGTGGAAACACTTATTGCTACATTTTTAATCATTGCAATTAATTGGGTTTTAAAACCAATTGACAATTGGCTAACAAATAGAAAAAAAGATGAAAAATAAAATTTACTCTCAAGAAATTTTATGCCTTTTATTCCTCTAAACCTTCTGGAAAAAGTAATAAATGAAAATAACAAAGAACCAAATTAAGTGGTTATCCGAGCCGGAGAAACGAGATTATCCATCAGCATTATCATTTCTGAGTTTAATTTTTGATGAACCCGATGCAAATTTATTTGTTGATAAACTTAAAAAAACTACTATCGTCTTTTATAAAGCCAAAGACCTTTTTAGAGCAAGCTTTTTATCTCTTTTGGGCATTGGCAACAATCATATAAAAAAAGACATCAGGAAAATCAAAAATGAGGTTAGTCTCTCTCCGCTGCTTCTTGTAAGAAATTCAGCAAACGGAAAAGTTATAATTGCAGACGGCTACCATAGATTATGTGCAGTTTATTCTGTGGACGAAGACGCATTAATACCTTGTAAAATAGTTTAAAAAGGTAAAAATTATTCTTTCAAAAAAAATAAAAATTTTGTTTGACAGTCAGGCAAAGCAATTAGAGCTACTAAAGAATATAGAAAATGAGCTTAAAAAATCAAAGTGAAAAACCTGAATAAGCTACCATAAATCACTATTTCATTTTGGATTATGAAAAAATGGCCTCCATATTTATTACTTCTAATTTTTATACAAGCAAGAGCACAGGAAAAAAATCTGGACTACTATATCAATAGTGGAGTTCAAACCAGCCCGTTGTTGAAAGATTATCAATTGCAGGTACAATCAAACAATATAGACAGCCAGCGATTACGGGCAAACTACAGGCCACATGTAAATGCAAGCTCCACTGGTATATATGCGCCGGTAGCAAAAGGATGGGGTTATGATGCGGCGATAAGCAACCTTCATACATATAATGCACTAGTAGGTGTATCGCAAACCTTAATCGGAAAAAACAATATAAATAACCAATACCTTGCCATACAGTTACAAAACCTGGGATTACAAAATCAGGGTAAAATAACAGAGCAGGATTTAAAGCGGAGTATTGCACAGCAATATATTACTGTATATGGGGATTTACAACAGATCAATTTCAATGCTGAAATAATAATCCTGCTGCGGGAAGAACAAGGCATCCTGAAAAAACTGGCAGAAAAAGGGGTGTATAAACAAACCGATTTTCTATCCTTTTTAGTAACAATTGAACAACAGGAGCTGGTTATAAAACAATTGCGACTGCAATATCAAAATGATTTTGCCATGCTTAACTATATTACCGGTTTATCTGATACTGCGTTTACTATATTGCCGTCACCAGGTTTAATAGTTCCGGAACTTCCCGCATTACAGCAAACTGTATTTTATCAGCAATACCAGTTGGATAGTTTAAAAATAAAAACAAATGACAGGCAAATAGATTTCAGTTACCGGCCAAAGGTAAATCTGTTTGCAGACGGGGGTTATAATTCTTCCTTTGCCATCACCCCTTACAGAAATTTTGGAGCAAGTGCAGGAGTAAGCCTGGTTGTTCCTATTTATGATGGACGGCAAAAGAAAATGCTCCATCGAAAAAATGAAATAGCCGAGCTTAACCGTAAAAACTACAGGGATTTTTTTGCACGGCAATATGACCAGCAAATAGCACAATTAATGCAGCAAATACAATTAACAGACCAATTGATTGCTCAAACAGCTATACAAATTAACTATGCCGATGGACTCATAAAAGCTCAAAGGCAGCAATTGGTTACAGGTGATGTACGGATTACCGATTATATTATTGCTATAGGTAATTATCTGAACGCAAAGAATATTATTACCCAAAACACAATCAATAAACTGCAACTTATTAACCAACTTAACTACTGGAATAGAAAACAATAAACTGCCAGGATGAAAAAGAATATCTCTATACTGCTTTTGCCTTTTATCATTGCTTCTGTAATTGGTTGTGGTGCAGATTCAGATTCACAAACAAAAGACCCGCAAATTCCCGAAACCGGAACCCCGGTCACTATTACAAACATTAACATCGGGCCTCTTTCTGAAAGTATAGAGCTGAATGCCACATCTGTTTTTCAGTTGAAAACATTTGTAAAAGCAAACGCCACTGGTTACCTGCAATCGGTAAATGCACAGCTGGGGAAATATGTAAGTAAGGGCCAGGATATGTTTGTTTTGAAAACTAAAGAGGCGGAAGCTCTTGGCAATACTATCAACCTGTTGGATTCTTCTTTCAGCTTTACAGGCATCATACACATAAAAGCAAATGGCAGTGGTTATGTTTCTATCCTTACATACAGAGCCGGTGATTATGTGACAGATGGAGAACAACTGGCCGTTATCAACGACGTAAACAGTTTTGTTTTTGTCATGGACTTGCCATACGAATTAAAAGGGTATTTGAGCGGTAATCAAACCTTGCAATTAAAATTACCCGATGGTAGTTTCTTAACAGGCTATGTTACATCTTCCATGCCGGTAGTTGACCCTGTATCCCAAACACAGAGTATTGTAATTAAAGTAAACAGCAAACAACTCATACCGGAAAACCTGATTGCAAAAGTTACTTTGATAAAAAAATCAAAGGAAACTGCTGTTTCATTACCAAAAGAAGCTGTGCTGACCGATGAAGTGCAAAGTCAGTTCTGGGTAATGAAATTAATAGATAGTGTTACGGCAGTAAAAGTTCCCGTCAAAAAAGGATTGGAAAATAGCAGTCATGTTGAAATCATATCACCTCTTTTCACCGCGAATGATAAAATATTACTCACCGGAAATTATGGCCTGGCTGATACGGCAAAAGTGATAATAATACAACAGTAAAACAGGATGAAGAATTATTTTATCTCTTATAAAAATCCGATAGCAGTTATTATTGCTATCATCCTGCTTGGAGGTTTTTTTGCTTACAGCAGGATGCACACAGCGCTATTTCCTGAAATTACGTTTCCGAAAATTAAAATTATTGCGGATGCAGGCCAGCAGCCGGTTAATAAAATGATGATAACGGTAACCCGTGAACTGGAAAACGCAGTAAAACAGGTGCCGGACTTAAAAATGATACGCAGCACCACCAGTCGGGGCAGTTGCGAAATCAGTGCATATATGGATTGGAAAGCCAATATAGATGTAAGTCAGCAACGGATTGAATCCAAAATTAACCAGGTGAGAAATTTACTGCCGCCGGATGTGCAGATAACGGTAGAGAGAATGAACCCTTCCATATTGCCCGTGATTGGATATACTTTGGAAGCGCCTAACATGACCCCCATTGATGAAAAGCTGCTGGCTATGTACACCATCAAACCATTTTTATCGCAGGTGGAGGGGGTCAGTGAAATAAGGGTGATTGGCGGTAAAACAAAAGAGTACTGGCTTACATTGAACATAGGTAAAATGAACACCCTGGGCATCACTCCCGATGCTATTATCAATGCTCTTAATGCAACCAATTTTATTAAATCAAACGGCTACTTATCAGATTACCGGCAAATGTACCTGACTGTAACTGATGCCCTGGTGGATACCAAAGCAGAAGTGG
>JANOTW010000551.1:0-6816 GCA_031416575.1 Ferruginibacter sp. | reverse complement strand
GCACTCTTGTACTGATGTGCATATCCGGGCTTTTTCCACCATACATATAAAAGAATATTTATCGTTAAGATGAACGGATCCAGATATTTTTTTATCAATGGATATAATATCAAAAAAAACAAATTCATATATTTTTGAATCGAAATTTAAAGAGGGATGCACCCTTTAAAGAGAAAGCTTCGCATTCAATAATTCAATTATGCTATATTTGCAAAAAAATAAAGACTTGGTAGCTCAGCTGGATAGAGCATCAGCCTTCTAAGCTGAGGGTCATTGGTTCGAATCCAATCCAGGTCACCAAAGTGGACAAATCGAAATTTGCTTCGGTTTGTCCATTTTCATTTTCGCTAAAACCCTTACCCGAATTACTTCCTTATGAGCAGGTAAATATCCATCCAAAAATAAAAGGGTTTATTAAGAAGATATATGTTGACAGGGGCAGCCATGTAACAAAAGGGCAATTACTGGCACAACTGGAAGCGCCGGAAATTGGAGAGCAGTTTGCTGCAAGCCAATCAGCCACCGGCACTGCGTATCAAAAATACCTTTTTAGCAAACAATCTTACGACCGGTTAAAAGAAGCATCAAAGAAAAATGGCGCTGTAGCTTCCATTGAACTGGAAAGGGCTTACGCCCAATTACTGGGCGACGGGGCATCCTACAAAAGCAGTAAATCTGTAGCATCTGCATCCGGGCAAATAAAAAATTACCTGAAAATAACAGCGCCATTCAGCGGCGTAATTACCGGCAGGTTTATGAGTGAGGGCGCATTGGTTGGAGACAATGCAGGCAAAGGTGAACCACTGTTTAAGTTAGCACAACAAAACAGGTTACGCCTTACCGTAGGCATACCTGAAAAACAAACCCCTCAGTCAGGTCGTTGTTGTGATTTACAAATATTAACAGTCAAAGCTTCTCGACTACCGTTATCCCCTTCCTGTTTGATAGCTGTATTTTGTTTCAATTTTTTTTGTCTGCTGTTTACCGTATTCATTAACATTACTATTTTATGAAAATATTTATATTTAACCTATAACTTTATTCCCGGATATTGTTAATATTTAAACCGTAATAGAAGTAAAATCTAAAAACATCCGTCATATAGCAGATAATTATTAAATATGGTAATATTTTATTACCCCTATAGTAAATATCCTGGCTACGGTATAAATGGGCTTGTTAAAAATTTCATTTTAATCAAACATCAATCCTTAAAAAAATGCTGAACCCTGTTTTATACAATAGCAACGACAAAATGCCTATTTACAAACAAATAGCGCAATCCATTGGAAAGCAAATTGATAAAGGCCATTTAAAAAAGGATTTCCTGTTGCCTTCCATTAATAACTTCAGCGATCAATACGCCGTTGCCCGCGATACGGTGGAAAGGGCATATAAAGAATTGAAAAAGCAGGGATATATTACTTCCGTTAGTGGTAAAGGATATTATGTAGTGGGCAAAAAGGAAACTAAAATAAAAATATTACTGGTATTTAATAAACTCAGTTCCTTTAAGAAAATTATTTACTATAGTTTTTTAAAAACATTGGCTGACAGGGCCGTGGTAGATCTGCAGATCCATCATTATAACCCGCTGCACTTAAAAAAGATAATCGAGGCCAATCTGGGTAAATATGATTATTACGTGATTATGCCGCATTTTGAAACCAGCGCAAATAAAAAAGCATACATGGATATCATGACAAAAATTCCTTCGGATGAATTATTGTTATTGGATAAATCAATTCCTGAATTAACAGGCTGCATGGCGGTTTTCCAGGATTTCAGGAGGGATATATTTGATGCGTTGGTTTCCGCATCTGAATTGATTGAAAAGTACAATACGTTGACGATCATTTTTCCCGAACACAGTAACCATCCCCCTGAAATAATAGAAGGACTGGAACAGTTTTGTAAAAGCTACGATAAGAAATTTACCATCATTACAAATGGCGTAAAAATAAAACTGATAAAGGGTACTGTCTTTATTGTAATTGCAGATGATGACCTGGCGATATTGGTAAAAAAGATCAGGAAATCCAATTACCAAATAGGAAAAGAAATAGGCATAATATCATTTAACGAAACTGAATTGAAAGAGCTGTTGGACATAACAGTGATCAGCACTGATTTTGTAAAGATGGGACATACTGCCGCAAACTTAATTCTGAAAAAACAAATCAGGCAAATTAAAAATCCTTTTAAAATTATTAAGCGGGGGTCTCTGTAAATCATGATTATTTCGTTACCCAATTAGTTCGGGCTTTACGTTACAATCTTCTGCGAAGGATTCCCACTACAATTCCTAACGGGTTATAATAAAGATTATGCAAAGCAAACATTCCGCCAAGCCATTACGGTACTTCCTGCGGAACAACTATAATGCCCTGTGGGGCTGCGCCTGCTTGTCATACTGTTTGCCTAATGCTGTATTACACTGCCCTCATTTCGCTTCATTGCATTCCGCTGCATTCAAGCAGCCAAATACAGACAGATGCTGAAAATTGTAAAGATTTCGGCAAAGTAGCTTGCCTAAAGAGGTATTTCTGATGAAACTCATTCATCCTTATCCGACGCAAATTTATTGGGGGGCTTTTGCAAAAGCAAGGTCTGCTCCGCTTACCAGCGGATGGCCACTGGTTTTGTAAAAACAAACACCATCCGTTTGCCAGCGGATAGTATTCTTTTTACACAAACCTTGCTTTTACAAACCCTGTTTCAAGGCCGGGTTGCTACGATGAGAAAGAAAGTGGCGTATGCCCGGTTTATCATTTTATCAACAATTAAAATTTACAATCCATTTAATCCTTAAATGACATTGAGCGGCAGCCACCTTCCGACAGCCTTTCGCCCAATAAGCAATGGGCTGCATTTATAAAAGATGGCAATGTATTTATACAATCTGCCAAAGGCGGAGGTGCTGAACAATTTACCCATGATGAAGATACGACACAACCTTATGGCAAACTGCAATGTCACCGGATACACCTGGTGGTATTTCGCACCAGGCATGTAATCAATAAACTATTTATATTTTTTAAAATATTTGGAATGTTTAATAAAATGTTTACATTTCTATTCAACAAGGTTGAATAATAGGAAACAAATGATTAAAATAGTAAACAGAGTTTATTGATGGAGGAGTTATTATTAAATAAAAAATAAACAATCTTAACATAGGGGATCGCATCAAAATACTACGGACTAATCAAAAAAGAACTTTACAGGAAATAGCTGATGCGAGTGAGCTATCGAGGAGTATGATTTCTAAAATTGAAAATAATAAGACTGTTCCGTCTGTTGCCGCTTTAGTAAAAATTGCACGGGCGTTAGGTACTAACATATCTAGTTTACTTGAACATAATGGATTTTTGAATGCTATCATTACAACAAGGCAAAAAGCAGAAGAAAACTTAACGCTAACAGATAAAGTATATTCCATTTATCCTTATGGCTCAGAATATCATGAAAAGAAAATGCAACCTTTTTTGTTTGTTGCAAAGAAAGGTGAAGTAGAACCACACGAATTATCACATGAAGGAGAGGAGTTTATTTATATAATTCGTGGGCAAATGAAAATGCAGGTAGGAGAAGTGGAATATCTTTTAAAGACAGGTGATAGTTTATATTTTAATTCTTTGCAAAAGCATGGGATAATGCCTGTTTCAGACGAGGTAATGTATCTGGATATTTTTGTTTAAAACCCATAGAAAAGACAAATACCATATCCATCTTTAACTGAAGCTGGTATTGTTTGTGCGAGCCGGTGCCATTCTGGGGCTTGATCCCCCATCATACAGTATTAATTATTTTTTACTTGAAAACTTTAGACATTAAATAAACCAACATGAAAAATCACTTTAACTCAAAACCCTGCAAGGTTTTATTTGCAGGATGTTTGTTATGTGCCGCACCATTTATACAAGCTCAACAAAAAGCAAAAGTAGACGGAGGTTCAGACGGTCAGCACATCACCGCCGCAGGTCAACCGGCGCAGCTTGATATAAGGGTGGCAGGAGAAAATAGTATTCGCATTACGCTAAAACCTGTCAGCTATAAGGATAATTTTCCTTACACCCCTGCCCTGGCCGAACGCAGTTATCCCTCCCCTGGCATAAGCCTGCGCAAGGTCAGTAAAGTAGTACACAAGCAGGTGGGAAACCTGCGTGTTGAAGTGCGGCCTGATCCATTGACAGTGGTGGTTACCAATGCTAAAGGCGAACCTGTGCAGGACATTATCTTTGAGAGCGATGGCAAAATGTCATTCCGTCTTAATGACCAGCCAGTATTAGGAATGGGTGAGGGGGGGCCAAAGCCGGAAGCCGGCAGTAACTGGCGCAACCTTCCTATAGAGTTTGACCGCCGCGGCCGCTTTCACAAGATGCAACCGCGCTGGCAGAGCGATGCTTACGGATCCCGCAACCCGGCGGCCGTGCTGATAGGAACTGAGGGATGGGGGCTTTTCGTAGCAACGCCTTGGGTACAAGTAGACCTCCAAAACAAGGACAGGGGTGTTTTTATTCCCTGGAAGCCTACAGCACAGGAAGCTATCCCACAGAGCCAAACTAACCAGGGCCTTAACCAGGGTAAAGGTCTTCCCCCAATAGATAAAATCATTCCGGGGTTATATGATTTTTTTGTATTTGACTCCCATGATCCTGCCAAATTCATGAAAGATTTTTCTGTTGTCACAGGCCCGGCCGTAATGCCTCCTAAATGGGCGCTGGGCTATATGCAGTCCCACCGGACGCTGGAAGACGACACGCAAATGATGGGTATCATTGATTCCTTTCGGGCAAAGCAAATTCCGGTGGATGCGGTAATATACCTGGGTACTGGCTTTACGCCCAGGGGGTGGAACAAAAAGCAGCCTTCTTTCGAATTCAATCCAGAGGTTTTCAAGCATGACCCTAAAACCGTCATTGCCGATATGCATGCCCGCCATGTAAAAATTGTTTTACACATGGTTCCCTGGGATAGGGATAAATTGCCAACTCTTCATGGTTCCATCCCTCCTAAAGCAGGTGAGACACTAGATTCCTCTCATATTAAGAATTACTGGCAGCAACATGTAAGCCTTTTAAATATCGGCACGGACGCTTTCTGGCCCGATGAGGGAGACTGGTTCAACCTTTTCGAACGCATCAAGCGTCATCAATTATATTATCAGGGCCATCTTTCTACCCAGCCTGACATCCGCCCCTGGAGCCTTCACAGGAACGGCTTCCCAGGCATAGCGCAATGGGGTGGATGGGTATGGTCGGGAGACACGGAGTCTTCATGGAAAACGCTCGAAGGCCAGGTTGCCGTAGGCATTAATTATTCATTAAGCATAGCTCCTTTCTGGGGATCGGATATAGGAGGCTTTTATGCCAACCCTGAAAAGACGGGAGAGCTTTACGCACGTTGGTACCAGTTTGGGGCCTTCTGCGCTTCCTTTCGCTCACATGGCAGAACCTGGATGACAAGCCTGCCCTGGGGCTGGGGCTTAAACGATATGGGACCGCGGGAGAACAATAACAGCAATACCGCTGCGGCTGATGATAAACGAAATATTCTCCAATCCGCGATGAACAATTCCACCATCGGGCCTATAACAAAAAAATATACGGAACTGCATTACCAGCTCCTGCCTTATACCTATACCCTGGCTTGGGAGGCCCGCAATACAGGAATGCCTTTAATGCGGGCTTTATGGCTGCACTATCCTGAAGATGAACATGTAAGAAACCTGGGTAACCAATACCTGTGGGGCCGTGATATGATGATCGCACCCGTCTTCCGGAAAGGCGCTACCTCCCGGGAAGTTTATCTTCCCAAAGGTGATTGGTACGACTGGTGGACAAATACCAAAAAAGCGGGCGGACAAACAATCATGCGTGAAGTTGACCTGGGTACCATGCCCATTTATGTACGTGCCGGTGCAATTATTCCATTCGATCCCATCCGGCAATACACCGCACAAGTCGTGAACGGGCCTACAACTTTGAAGGTGTATAGCGGTGCTGATGGCCAGTTTACCTTGTATGAGGACGATGGCATAAGCCAGGATTACCTTAAGGGTAAGGCTACATGGACACGTTTAACGTGGAACGACAGGGCGAAAAAACTCACCATTGAGCCGGGTGCCCCTAAAGGCTCCTCTAACCAGGTTTTCCAACGTACATTCAGGGTGCAGCTCCTTCCTGAAGGTATCACTAAAAACGTAAATTTTTCCGGCCAGCGCACTGAAGTAACGTGGTAAGATGTTGTGATAGTGTTTAGGGCTACACTTATACATGGCCCTTTTTGGCAACCCAGGCGAAGGATGGTATTGAAGAATTGAATGTTTAAAATGTTTTTTACAAACAAAATAATATCTTATACTGCACAACGGGTAAATCAGTGAATTTTTTTTGTTCAATAAAAAAAATAAAACGGGTTAAGGTTTAATATGAAAACGCAATTAAAGATCCCCAATGGTATGCGGTACAAATTGTCTGAACCGCTGATTGAAGCTGATTTTTTTGATTTGCCTGATTTCTATTTTGACTAACAATTAAAACTGCCTGTTTTATCTATTGGGCATCTCTAAAAACTCCTTTTTTTGTTTAACCTCACCTTTAAATCCTCTCCAAAGGAGAGGAAAAGGAGAGTTTTTAGAGATGCCCTATAACACAAGTAAAGATCCCCAATGGTATGCGGTAGAAAGTATGCCGTTTAGACGTTAAGACGTTTTTTGATTATTGATAACTTTTTTCTTGTTAAACACATCAAAACGTCTTAACGCCTTAACGGCAATATTAAAATTTATAACACAAGTAAAGATCCCCAATG
>JANOTW010000550.1:0-1545 GCA_031416575.1 Ferruginibacter sp. | reverse complement strand
CTTTAGTTGATGCCTGACTGTATTTACCAGCCAATAGGCCAGGATGCCTAAATGCAGGTGCGCCATGGTTGCCTTGTCGTTCTTATGATAAATTGGCCGCAGGTCAAGTTCTGTTTTGAGGGTGCGAAAGGAATAGATTTTGAAATGTTCAGGGAGGTATTAACAGATAAACTGCAAGTAGGACCCAAGGGCAAAGGGGGAAGAAAGCCTTATGATTACGTTTTGATGTTTAAGGTTATGGCCCTGCAACGTTATTACAATATTTCGGACGACCAAACCGAATACCAGATTTGCGACAGGCTATGCTTTATGCGATTTTTAAAACTAACCATCGCCGATGATGTACCTGATAGCAAAACGATATGGTTTTTTAGAGAACGCCTTACAGATATAGGTTTGGTAGAAACTTTGTTTGAACTGTTTATTAAAAAACTGACAGAACTTAATTTGATCATTCACGAAGGCAAAATAGTAGATGCCAGTTTTGTAGAAGTGCCTAAGCAGCGCAATACGAGAGCGGAAAACCAAACGATAAAAGAAGGCGCCGTACCACAACAATTGCAAAACAACCCACATAAATTAGCACAAAAAGATGTGGATACAAAATGGACAAAGAAGAATAACATACCGTATTATGGATATAAAAACCATACAATGTGTGATGAGAAGAGTAAGCTGATAACAGGCTACAGCGTAACAAGCGCAGCAGTACACGACAGCCAACCAACCGAGGCATTATTAACCCCCGAAGATGAGCAACAGCCTTTTTTTGCTGACAGTGCATATATTGGCGGGGTACTCAACAAAACATTGGTAGAAGATAAAAAAGTGATACCCCAAATTCAGAACTCCTGACTTATCGCAAACTAAAATCCATACTTTTTATTTTTTTTTGTCCAGGCAACTGAGCCCTGAATAAGCATCGTTGCATCGCCCTCTTGTACTTTTGAATATATGGCAGCGATTTCAATTTGCGAATAACCCTTTAATTTATAAGGAAGGGTAAGGAGTTCCGAAATTATTGAAAAGGGATTTAAAAACAAGCCATTAACAAATGAACAAAAGGAGAATAACAAGCAAAAGTCCAAAGTAAGGGTAAGGATAGAGCATATATTTGGATTTATGGAAAACAGTATGAACGGTTCGTTCATTAGGAGTATCGGAAAAGTAAGAGCAACTGCAATAATCGGATTGATAAATTTAACCTATAACCTGTTTCGTAAAATTCAGATTGCCTAATTCAGCGGGATACCTATGCCCATCAATGAAAAAAACAAACAAAATGAAGCAAAAAATGTAAAATAACAACCCTTTTAATATAAAATTAATTTATAATACAATATCTGCAAGAGAAATAATGAATTTTTCGAGATGCCCTTATTTTACATTACGCGATCCTAATTTTTTTTTGACCGGAAGAGGGTTTTAAAAAACCGATTGCCGGTAAATTTTATATTATCAGATTTTTTTACTACCAACCCGGCTACTCCCATCTCAATTGCCGAGCCTAAAATCTTTTTTAAAAACCCAGTGGAATTACCAAAC
>JANOTW010000549.1:0-5062 GCA_031416575.1 Ferruginibacter sp. | reverse complement strand
TTCGCATTTTTTGAATACCGACTACGTCGGTACCGAACCAAAAGAGGCGGCTTATGCAGTTACTGATTTTAATTCGAGCCAAAATTCATATATCAAAATGATACTGGTAGCAGCTTTGCGAATAAAACACCTAATCCTATATTTATTTTTTAACACTAGCTTCTGCATTGGGCTGCAGCACTTTGCAAATACTTAGGTATTAGTAGGAGTTTTATTTATCTATTTTTTTTGATAATAATTTAAGTTTCTTATTCCCCAAAAAGCAAGTATTAATTCAAGTATTAGTCCAATTGAAAAATAAATTGATGGAATTCCATCTATGGTTAAACTAAATATTCTCCCTAATGCCAGGCCACTCATGAAAAATATATTTGAAATGGTCGCGGCCTCCCAAAAATTTGATTTAAAAATTCCAATTGTCCAAAGTACTACCATGCCTGAGTATAAGCCCATGGCCGCTCTAAAAACTTGTTTTAAATCTTTTGATTCAACTTTTAAATCGAATAATTTAGGTAAAATAGTATTTGGGGACAGGCCATAAGCCAATGCAATAATTATTACAAAAATCGCGGATTTAGTTAAATGCAAGTTTTTACTGCTTGTCAATCTGATGTATTTTTATTTCGGAAACCCCTTTCAAAATTACTTCTAACATTATCAGTTCAATAATTCTTAACTATTAAAATTCAACCCGGATCTTTTCACCTCGCCTGGTCTGAATAATCTGCTCCATCCTCCCTTAACACCGGCTCATTTAATTGTACCAATCTTTTTTTCCTCGCTCTTTTCAACATGGTCATATTCAGTATTTCAACAACAAATGAAAAAGCCATTCCGAAATAGATATAATTTTTCAGGCCCACCTTCTCCGCGGTTTCTGCAGCCCATCCTTCCATGATCAAACTTAAACCGATCATCACTAAAAAGGAAAGCGCCAGCATCTTTAGCGTGGGATGCTTGTGTATAAAACCCGATATTTTCGGACTGAATAAAAACATCACGATCATGGCGATTACAACAGCGGCTATCATTATCTCAACATGCTTTGCCGTGCCGCCAGCCGTAATAATGCTGTCAAAGGAAAATACGGCGTCTATGAGAATAATTTGCCCGATGGCCTGCCGCAGGCTAATACCCTTTTGCGTTTTCACGGTTTCGTTGGGGTCTTCACCTTCCAGTTTTCCGTGAATTTCCTTAACCGATTTATAGATTAAAAACAATCCACCCAGCAGCATCACTATACTGGCCAAGTCGAATCCTTTATCAAATAAAGTAAATACGGCTTTACCTTTTTGTGAAAGCAGCCATCCCAGCCCCATCAATAAAAAACTGCGGGAAGTAATGCCGGTTATCATCCATATACGCCGCGCTTTAGATTGATCCTGTTTTATTCGCAGGCGGTTCATGATGATACTTACGAATATCACATTATCAATCCCTAACACAACTTCCAGTACAACTAATACAAAAAAGCTTATCAAACTCTCTGAGGTAAATAAATATTCCATGCTATTTTAGATTGTTTGCAAAAATAACCGAAGAATACTGCACAACGGGTAAACCAGTGAAATTTTGTTTTGACCTATAAAAAAACAAAACAGGTTACCCCCATCCCCAAAAGTGGTAAAAATGGTTAATTCAAAACGCAATTAAAGTTGCCCAATGGTATTTAGTACAAGAGGGCGATGCAACGATGTTGAGCAGGGAAATATAGCTTGGACAAAAAAAAATCCTGTATTTCGAAATCCCGACCTTTGCCGACCTTTCGGCTTTTTTCGGGAATCCCCATTGCCTCACTGCCTGGACAAAAATTTTTCCTCACTTTTTTATCCCTTGTGCAGTATAATGGATTATTGAATCCTTCTTCAGTGATTTACAAATACTTTTTACGATACCCGGCCCTTCATATACAAACCCTGTCCATACCTGTACCAGCGTAGCCCCGGCGTTTAATTTTTCTTTTGCATCCGTACCGGTAAATATTCCCCCACTCGCAATAACCGGTAATTGCCCTCTTGTTTTTTGTTGAATGTATTGTACTATTTCCGTACTCCTGTTCTTTAGCGGCAAGCCACTTAAACCACCAGCGCCAATTGCATTTACAAGTGGGTTTGCTGTTTGTAGTTGTTCCCGGCCAATGGAAGTATTGCACGCAACAAGGCCGTCTAATTTTATTTCCATCGCCAGGTCAATTACATCATCAATTTGTTCAATTGTTAAATCGGGGGCTATTTTTAATAGGATCGGTTTTTGAATTTCAAATGAGTTGTTTTGAATTTGTAATTGAGTTAAGATTTTACGTAAAGACCCTTTCTCCTGCAATTCCCTTAAACCGGGTGTATTGGGCGAACTTACATTCACTACAAAATAATCCACATGATCATGCAATGCATTAAAGCAAATATTATAGTCTTTCCAGGCTTCTTCGTTTGGCGTCAATTTGTTTTTCCCAATATTGCCGCCGATAATTAGTTTCGGGTTTCGGATTGCGGGTTTCGGGTTATTCAATTCGTGGCCCCCCACTCCTAAGCCGTAACCCGTAACCCGTAACTTTTCATTCCAACTTTTCAGTCTATTGCTAATTATTTCCACCCCGTCATTATTAAAACCCATCCGGTTAATGAGCGCTTTATCTTTTGGCAAACGAAACAATCTTGGTTTGTCGTTGCCTGCCTGGGCCAGTGGGGTAACGGTACCTATTTCCACGAACCCAAATCCCAGGGCTTCCAGTTCATTGAGGTAACTGGCATTTTTATCGAATCCTGCGCCAAGGCCTACAATATTAGGGAATGTCATTCCTAAAAGACTGACAGGTAAACTGGCTATTTTTGGCCTGAATGCCGCGGTCAACAGCCTTTTCCCAAAGGGAAGTTTGCAAATAAACCTTAGCCCTTTCATTGAAAAATAATGCACCCATTCCGGGTCAAAAGCAAATAAAACAGTGCGGAGAATTTTATACATGTGGGCGCAAAAGTAGGATACCCTTTTCAGTTTTTTGTTTTCCCGCAGAAATTATAACTTTGATATGGAAAGTTGCATAAACAACCAATGCCCCTATCCCTAAAGGGGCATAAATCAAATGCACCAACTCATTATCACCCCTTCAGGGGATGGGGGTAAAAATTATAGAATATGCAGGAAGCTTATATTGTAGCAGGATACAGGACAGCCATTACAAAAAGTAAAAAAGGGGGATTCAGGTTTACCAGGCCGGATGACCTGGCGATTGATGTAATCAAAGGATTACTCGCCACTGTACCTCAGTTGGATGTAAAAAGAATAGACGATGTAATTGTGGGCAATGCGGTTCCGGAGGCGGAGCAGGGCTTACAGGTAGCCAGAATGATCTCGGCAAAAGCAGTGGGTATTCATGCACCCGGTATTACCATCAACCGGTATTGTGCAAGCGGGCTCGAAAGTATAGCGATGGCAACCGCTAAAATAAGAGCCGGTATGGCAGAATGTATTATTGCGGGTGGTACCGAAAGTATGAGTATGGTACCAACAGCAGGATGGAAAACATCGCCGGCTTATTCTATTGCCAAAGACAACCCGGATTATTATTTAAGCATGGGGCTTACCGCCGAAGCAGTAGCGAAAGAATACAATGTAAGCCGCGAAGACCAGGATGCTTTTAGTTACAACAGTCATTTAAAGGCGGGCAATGCAATAAAGGAAGGGTATTTTAAACCGGGCATACTCCCCATTAATATAGAGCAAGTGTATTTGGATGCCAACGGGAAAAAACAAACAAGAAATTATACGGTTGATACCGATGAAGGTGTACGTGCCGATACATCATTGGACGGGTTGGCGAAACTGAAACCCGCTTTTGCGTTGGGCGGCAGTGTTACTGCTGGCAATAGCTCACAAACCAGTGATGGCGCCGCATTTGTAATAGTGATGAGTGAAAGAATGATTAACGGGCTTGGATTAAAACCCATAGCAAGATTGGTGAATTGTGCCAGTGCGGGTGTGCATCCCCGTATCATGGGTATTGGCCCGGTAGAAGCAGTTCCAAAAGTATTGAAACAGGCCGGCATGAGCCTGGCGGAAATTGATTTATTTGAATTGAACGAAGCATTTGCTTCACAATCTTTGGCGGTAATCAGGGCATTGGAATTAAACCCTGCCATCGTAAATATTAATGGTGGCGCCATTGCCCTGGGCCATCCCTTAGGTTGCACAGGTTGTAAATTAACTATCCAGTTGGTAAACGATATGAAGCGGTTGAACAAAAAATACGGAATTGTTACAGCATGCGTAGGCGGCGGGCAGGGCATCGCCGGTATCATTGAAAATATTGAATAAATGAGGGGTTAATTTTTTTTTAATTGCCCGGCCGTTCGGGCATTTTTTTAATAAAAATTAATTGACTGCTAACACAAAGCATTTTTAACCCAAGTTGCAGCTAAGTAGGCTGTAATAGGCGTAATTGCTGGTTTTCGTTTTTTTTGAGTGTCAGTTTGTGTACTACAGGTTTTCTTTTTCTGAACGGTTGGTATTGTGCTTGCAGGATGTCATAAATGTTTTTTAGGTTATCATTGGGTTCAGAACATTTTCTAATGCTTATTATAAGTTCTGCGCTATTTTTCCCTGTTGTCGTGATTGCTTTTTGCGTATTCGCTATTCTCACTATTTCTGTCCAGCAGCTATTGATTTTTTGACTCTTTAGTTGATGCCTGACTGTATTTACCAGCCAATAGGCCAGGATGCCTAAATGCAGGTGCGCCATGGTTGCCTTGTCGTTCTTATGATAAATTGGCCGCAGGTCAAGTTCTGTTTTGGAAAAAAACAAACAAAATGAAGCAAAAAATGTAAAATAACAACCCCTTTAATATAAAATTAATTTACAATGCAATATCTGCAAGAGAAATAATTAATTTTCGAGATGCCCTTATTTTACATTACGCGATCCTAATTTTTTGACCGGAAGAGGGTTTTAAAAAACCGATTGCCGGTAAATTTTATATTATCAGATTTTTTTACTACCAACCCGGCTACTCCCATCTCAATTGCCGAGCCTAAAATCTTTTTTAAAAACCCAGTGGAATTACCAAAC
>JANOTW010000548.1:0-6107 GCA_031416575.1 Ferruginibacter sp. | reverse complement strand
TTCGGTGCGGCATGAATTAAAAATACCCGTGCTGATTGTACATATTTAGTGGGCTGAATTTCTTGTCCGGGCAGAAGTATTTCATGGCAGCATCGTTGCATCGCCCTCTTGTACGGCATACCATTGAGGATCTTTAATTATGTTATAAATTAAACCAACACGCCAATTTTTACAGGAACCATCCTCTATAAACTAACCATAAAATAACCAGTACCTGTATGAGGCAGAATACACTTGCTGCAATTTTAATCTTGAGAAAGTATTTATCCCCTGAAATTTAAACAAGGCTAATGTGGAATTTATAAAAGCTGAAAATTACCATAAACTTTGCCCCAGAGCGCCCTTCCCGATTTAGAGGGAAGCTATCCAAAAGGCGCAGGGCCCCAGCCCTGTGTCTCATTGTTATTAATCATCGCTCCACTTAAATGCCAGCAATGGAAGAAAGACCCCACCCACTCCTATTAAAACAGTTGGCTTGATGCCAAACACGCAAAGATCAATTCTACTGGAAGTAGTAAAAAAGAAGACACAGGGCAGGAGCCCTGCGCCTATGGATAAAAGTGAATTTACAGGGAAATAAATATAGAATTATCCATCTTTACAAAAACTTATAAAAAGAAGGGATTGAGGAATGGATGAAGTAGCAATAAATATTCATGCTATCGAAAAAAACTATTTATATGCAGGATACTGAATTTTATAATGAATTCCGAAAGCTACATCCAAAGCCCCACTTTTTATTCCCGGAAATTTCAACAACTGATGAATACTTATTTGAAAAACTAAGCCCCAAAAACTTTCAGCAACTTTATCTGCTTTTCGAAAGTGACAGTTCTACATTTGTTGATGAAAGATTTAAAACTTACAATGAAGCAAAGGAGTATGCACAATACATTTCAGTATGCGGCGCTTATATGCCAAAGCACGGCTGCCAGGACTGGCTTTTAAAATTGAAGAATGGAGACTATGCTTCAGTAATTCATTTATACGATTTAAGCCTCGAAACTTTTGGACAAAACCATAAAAGGGCCTGGATAGGTTTCGCTACCAAAGAAAGTTTTAGAAAACAAAATATTACATCAAAAGCAGTTACACATTTTATAAATTATATTTTCGGGTCTTATCCGGCTATTGATTTTATCCATGCAATGACAAACAAAGAAAATAAAGCAGCCATCAACTTTTTGCTTAAATGCGGTTTTCTAACAGATATTGAAGAAAGGCTTTCCAAGAACCACGCTTTTTTTATTCTTAGCCGGCAAGGATTATCCTAAAGAACCTGGGAAAAACGCGGATTCTTAATGTAAGTACAGCAGTTTGGCTTTAAAAAATGAAATGCACGCAATAAATTCTATTAGGGATCAGCATTCCCGTCTTTGAAAAAAAATCTTTCTTTAACTGGTACTGAAAGTTGCGCAGCAATTTTTACATCCCATTCTACCTGCTTTTCAGGGACCCATCAGGCGCAGGGCACCTGCCCTGTGCCCATTGTTACTATTCTTTACCTTACCCACAAGCAATCAAAACATACACAATAACCTTACTGCACAAAATTGGAATAAGCACTTATTCATATTAATTGAAATATAATTATCACAGGGTTGTAGTAACAAGAGGGGCACAGGTCAGGGGCCCTGCGCCTATGGGGGTAAATCAATTAATGCAATTGCCCTGCAACGCGGGAGTGCCCAACCCCGGCAGCGGTTGCAAACCCTGCTGGCGGTTGTGGGCGAGGGCTTACTATCAAACGCTGACAGGGCTTAAAACCGCCAGCAGGGTTGTGGTATTTGCGAATACCCGTTGCATTCAAAAACCCAATAGGTTAAGAATTTTATAAAACGCTACTCACTTCCCTTTATAACCGCTGCCAGTTGGCCGCTGATTTTTTCATCCCATTCCTTTTGCTTTGTTTCTACCCTGCTGTGGCTGGTTTCGCCATCATATTGATACTGGGCTTTGGTCATTGCAGTGGCTGTTTCTTTATAAACTTTTTCAATTACAGCCGCATAATTGCTGTTGGTGAAGTTGGCTTTTCTTAGGTTTTGTATAAATAACACCGTGTGGATATAAGCAATATCAAAATGCTTCTGCTCGTGGTTCAATATGTAGGCTGTTTTATTACCCGGCTTTACCCATGAATCTTTCCTGGAAAAAGTACAGCTTACATTAATTACCAGTTGCGATGTATTTTCTACCCTGCGGAACGATAATTTTACGCCGAAGCCGGCATTGGTTAAGGCTGCCGCATCACTGGCTGCAACCGGCTTTCCTTTAAAATCGGCCCAGGCAAGTATGATATTGGGTTGGTAATTAATGTTGTTATTGTTTGCAGTATCGTCGTTAGCTACATAATTTACCGCAACGGTTAACTTTTGGGCATTTACCACAATAGAAGCAAAAATGGTTAGGGCGGCGAGGAATAATTTTTTAGTCATGTTCTTAAATATCGTTCAACAAACGCAATTATTGTACTTCGGTTGGCTGATCCTGAAAATTTAGATTTCTATTAACAGGCGAAAGGGATTTTATTTGGCGCTGCGGATAAATGCGAAGATGTTGTTGGTGATTGCCATGCCGCAAAGCCAGCCGCACGACTACCAACAACGGTGAAACGACTGAGCGACTAAACTGCGGAACGGCTTATACTGCGCAAGGGGTAAAACAGTGAATTCAATTTGTCTGATTATCTTAAAAATCAATGGTATTTTAATTTATAACACAATTAAAGATCCCCAATGGTATTCAGTACAAGAGGGCGATGCAACGATGATCCCAATAGCTGCTTCTTCGTTCGGACAATAATAGCCGGGGACCAGACATGAGAACAGCCCATAAAGTCAATGCTCCACATAATTCAAATCCTTACCAAAAGTTTCTTCGGTAAAATATGCGGCCACCAAACTGATGGCCATTACTACTGCGCCTGTTATCCATCCTGCGGTAATATAATTGCCGGTGGCTGATTGTAAACCCCTGAATAAAAACAGCATTAAAGGTAAAGCGCCCCTTACCATATTGGGTACGGTGGTGGCTGCGGTGGCCCTTAAATTGGTACCGAATTGTTCGGCTGCCATGGTTACAAAAATGGCCCAGAAACCGGTACTGAAACCGAGCGCCGCACAGATAACATACATACCCGCCGCCGTACCGCTTTGCTGTGTAAAATAAAAAACAATGGAAATTACGGTAAGGATATAAAAAATAAACAACGCCTTTTTACGGCTTCGTAACCACTGGCTTACAAACCCCACCATTACATCCGCAATGGCTATGGCCACATAAGCGAACATGGTTGATTTTTTCGGCAATACCTCTTCCGAAAAACCGAATGCTATGGCAAAATCATTTGAGAAAGCGACTAAAATACCTATCACATACCAGGTAGGCAGGCCAATCAATATGGCCAGCATGTATTTTTTGAAACGTTGTTTATTGGTAAAGAACATGAAAAAATTGCCCCGCTGTATATTCTGTTGTTTCAACTTGCTAAACATTCCACTTTCAAATACGGATATGCGCAACAGCAGCAGGCAAAACCCTAAGCCCCCGCCGATAAAATAACAGGTGCGCCAGTGGAAATTCTGGGAAATAAAATATGCCACCACCGCTCCGGTTAATCCAATGCCGGCAACCAATGAAGTACTCAATCCCCTTTTTTCCTTACTTACCAATTCGGATACCAGCGTAATACCTGCACCCAGCTCCCCGGCCAAACCGATGCCTGCAAAGAACCTTGTGAGCGCATACTGATTGGGCGTTTGCACAAACCCGTTTACAATATTAGCGATGGAGTACAAAACAATGGAGCCAAACAAAACGCTTAGCCTGCCTTTTTTATCGCCCATTATTCCCCATATAATTCCGCCAATCAACAGGCCAATCATTTGTACGCTAATGATAAATTCACCTTCGGATTTTACCTGCGCAATGGTAAGGCCCATATCTTTTAGGCTTTCCACCCTTACTATCTGAAATAGGAGCAGGTCGTAGATATCTACAAAATAACCCAGGGCGGCTACTAAAACAGTGATATTGAAAATGGAAGGGGAACGCTGTTGCATGAAAAAAATTAAGCAGTCGTGGTTTTGTTATTTTTTTTTCCGGAAAGTAGTTTGAAGATAATGGGCAATGTACTTATAAACACAATGCCTATGACTATCAGTTCCAGGTGTTGTTTCAGGTTGAAGCCAAATTGGCTGAGTATCCATTGTTGCAGAAAATGCCCTGCCAAAATCATGGTTGTTACCCATGCTATACACCCTATTATGTTGAAAAAAGCGAATTTTGATTTGGGCATTCGTACAATCCCCGCGACAATTGGGGCGAACGTGCGGATGATGGGTAAAAACCTCGCCATCACAATAGCGCCCCCACCATGCTTATCATAAAACTCCTGCGCATGGTACAAATACTTTTGTTTGAATAACAAATTGTCTTTCCAGTGAAACATGGCCGGGCCTATTTTTTTCCCAAACAAATAACCTGTAGTGTTACCCAATATGCCGGCGATAGTTACCAATACTATAATCACCAGCAGGTCGAGCCAGTTATTGTGTACCCCTCCCATTCCTATTAATCTTAAAAACTCATGGCCCAGGTTTTTTGAATAAATGCCTGCCACGAACAAGAGGCTGTCACCGGGTAAAAAGAAACCGGCAAACAATCCTGTTTCGGCGAAAATGATAAATAGCAACAACCACAAGCCTCCGTAAACAATATAAAACATGGGGTTTATCAAATCTTTCCAGGAAAATTTTTTGTACATGGTAATGGTACTTCCATCCGTAATTGACGAAGGCGGCACGGTTAAATCCCGGTAGTTTTCCGCTTTTAGTATTATTGAACCGGCTCCGGCAATATCTATGATACTGGCGCCATCGGCAGCCAACGCTACCAAGGTTGATTTGCCATTTTCCACAACAGTCAAATTAGGTACGGATACTTCGTATTGGTTTACAACTTTTAATTTGACAGGCTTTGCGTGGAGCAAAACAGGCAGTGAAAATAAAATGATGGCTATGGAGAGGGGAAGAGTGATTTTTTTCATGAAAAATTTTTGAACCTGAATAAGTATAGGTTATTGATTTGATGAAATTTATTTAAGGTTTCTTTTGTACTAAGTTTTACCCGGAATTTCCCTGAATCTTTTTTTGACCGGCGTTAGTACCATGTATTTATTTTTTAAATCCTGCAGGGAATATTCTTTTAAAAAGTTACACAAAATGGTTGTGATCATATCAATTTTTGAAACATCAAATCTCAACAGGATGACACAATTGAATTAAATTTTTTGAAGAAAAACCAAATCGCCAAAATCTTTATCCTGGGTAATAATTATTGCATCTTCTCCAGAAAATTTATGGATAATTTCATCATCATCAATACCAGCACACTCTTCCTGAATTGATAATACATCAAAACCGCTACTTCTAAGTGTGCGGACAATTTGCCTGTGTAAATTTTCGTCAGCTATTATTTTCATACACTTCTTCTACATCCTGATTATTTAAAACGGATCCGGCATAAAGCAAGGCTTCTTTAATGTCTTCAGCAGTGATATGAGGATAGCCGTCCAACAGATATTGTATGGTAGCGCCATTTGCGAATTGATCTAAAATAAAATCTACTGTAATCCTTGTTCCTTTTATACATGGCTTCCCCATCATTACATTGGGATTGATTGATATCCTGTTAAAATTCATAAAAATTTATTTAAAATTTTAAAATTGATCCTTATAATTACATCAAAAATATTTTCTTCCGCTATAATCATGCAGGCAATTCAATTACTTCATCATTCAACATTATTGCCCTTGCATAATCTATACAGGCAAAAATCCCTTCCCTGGTAATATGAGGATAACCCTTTAGTAAACTTTCAACCGTTTCCCCCTCACTCAATCTTTGCAGGATCAACTACACCGTAACCCTCGTTCCTTTTATGCATGGCTTGCCCATCATCACCTCTTTGTTCCTGGTTATCCAGCCTTCATGTACCACTTTCATACATCAATCTTTATTGAACAATAAAATTAATCTTTTTCCCCGTGCTTCAACTCACCTTCCAGCTTACTTATTACCGCCGTTGCGATACTATTGCCCACTAC
>JANOTW010000547.1:0-5204 GCA_031416575.1 Ferruginibacter sp. | reverse complement strand
CATTAGCTACTAATTGCCTACAGTAAAGGAGCAGTGGCACTCTGCAAGGCGTCGGTCAACAAACAATAACCAAAAGCCCCCCATTAACAGTTTTTTAACGGGGGGCTTTTGCTGGGGGCTTTCGGCTATTGTTCTTAATGTAAGCAGCAGTTTTTTACGTGTCAGTTGTTATGTCGTCCCAATTAACTTCGTAATAAGTCACCCAATTGCTAGCGTAGTGCCTTTCCTGAACGATACTTGAATTTAAGTCTAATGTTTCTAAATTATTAAGTTCAGTATGTCTTGTCGCCCAATGTAATCTATAAGTCAAGTCTGACAAATCAAGAATTTCAGAAACTGTCCTAATAGTAGCAAATTGTACAAAGTCTTTGGTGTCGGTCATAAAATCGGGAAGCAATTCTAAAATTTGCGAAATGCATATTTCTTCGTTTGGTAAATCTACCGTGTCCACTTTATTGATTACCCAAAGAAGGAGCCAAATTGCTTCTGACCGCCACGAAATATTTATATGTTCTTTGTCTGAAAGTTCTTTAGAAAATAATTCTTTTTCGTCGTTAGAAACACTGTCCCAAAGTTTTTGGTGTTTTAAAAATGAAATTACTTTTTCACTGTCGTCTGGTTCTTCGGATACATAATTAAGATATGTCAAAACCAAAATTCTACTTGCTATCTCTTGTGGCGTTCTAATTTTTGCTTCGTCGTCTTCTTCAATAGGTGGAAGATGGTCTATGAAAGGAATATTTAAGGACTTAAGAAGTCGTTTAGAATTTTGTTTTCTTTCTACTGCTGTCATTAGTTACAAACTGTTTCTTTAAAATTGCTGCTTACGTTCAGGTATTGCTTGCAGGTGGGATATTCATTGAATGTCCCGCCGGAACCGCTGCTTAGTTTTGATTAAGAGTTGAAGTTAACAATTTTTTGCCGGGCTTTATTCGTTAAGCCCGAACCAAAGTTGGTAGCGATTTTAAGATGATGTTTCAATGTCCAGCCCCACTTGCAGCAATACTTTTGTTACATGCCGTTTTATTTTTCGCTTTTAGTTGACCGAAGTGCAAGTAACTCTGTTGTGTTGAGCAATTTTTTAAAGTTCATTTTCTTAAGTCCGTTGTAGAGAACTTTGTCGCCTGTCCATAAGGTTGCTTTCAAAAATTTCGTTAAAGCTACAAAATCAGTATCGTCTATGTCAATTCCTTTTGTGATTTCTTCCGAAGCTAACCATGTTTCTTCTGGAATAATTTCTTCATTAATAAACTTTAGTTTTGAGAGAACTTCTGCGTAAGAAACCTGCAATTGTTCGTCTGATAATTTTGAAATCTTTTTGAGTCTTTCCCAATGCTTTTGAATCTCGTAACGCATATAGCTACAACTATAAAATTCAAAATGCTTGTCAGAGTTGAATAAAAGATCTCCGAAAGTACTGTTTGAATTTAATAGCGTACTGAAAATAATATTGGTGTCTACTACTATTTTCATTTAACAAAACGGCTTCTATTTTTTCCCCACCAACCTTGTTTAACTTCTGCTGCTAAAGCGTCAACATCAGATTGTTTGGCTTTTGATTTCGCAGTCGCTTCTTTATATGTCAAGTAGTCAACCAAACGTTGAAGTCCTTCTGTGTCAACGTAAGACGGAAGCCTAATAATAACTTCTTTATTTGTTCTCTCAATTACCATATTGCTAAATTTTTCTTTGTTGAAGTTACGGAATTATTTTGTCTGTTTCAACGTTTGCAAAGTGTTCCAAAAAAATGGCAGGTAACGCTAGCATTGACGCTATAAGGCGCAATATAAAAAAATATTCGATTGTAAATCAATTATTTAATTACGCGCTTTTTGTATTGGTGGGTTGCGTCAATGCGCCTGCCATTCTATACTTCCTCCTTCCCATAATGCATCGAAGGGCCTTTTTATTACTACCAGCTTTTCATAGGCTACCTGCAAATATCGCCGCTGGGTAAAAATGCTGAAATGCCCAGGCAAATCCTGTATATACTTTACATCCGTTTCTTTTTCTATAGGGGCTGTGGCAACTTTCTGTGAATAAAAATAAGTTGGATTCATTTCAAAGCAGGCCGGTGGGGCTATCCGGCCTCTTGTGTAAAACGCAATTAAAGATCCCCAATGGTATGCGGTACACGAGGGCGACGCAACGATGTTTATTCAGGGCCCTGATGCCCGGACAAAAAAGATAAAATGCAAAATCCCGGCCTGTGCCGAACATTCGGCATTATTTCGGGAAATGCAAACACTTTAAACTGCGAAAGATAAGGAGGCCGGGTTTATGATTTATCTGAATTTTTTACTTTTTTCTGACTCTTGGGGGCAAACATTACCAACATCCGCTTGCCTTCCATTTTAGGCATTCCTTCCAGTGCGCCAACGTCTTTTAACCTGTCCGCGAATTTTAATAATAACAATTCCCCTCTTTCCTTAAACATGATGGCCCGGCCCTTGAACTGTACGTGCGCTTTCACTTTGTTGCCATCCAGCAAAAATTTTTCCGCATGTTTGCATTTGAATTCAAAATCATGGTCATCCGTATTGGGGGTAAAACGAACTTCCTTGACCTCGCTTGTTTTAGATTTCGCCTTCATTTCTTTTTTCTTCTTCTTCTCATCGTAGAGAAACTTGTTGTAATCAATGATCTTACAAACGGGGGGATTGGCGCCGGGAGAAATTTCCACAAGGTCCAATTGCTGGTCCTGCGCCATTTTGAGTGCATCGGCGGCGGGGTAAATGCCTGGTTCAATATTTTCGCCTACCAATCGTACCTCGGGTACTCTTATCATGTGATTGGTACGGTGCTCCTGTTGTTGTTCTTTTCTGAAACGGGGGTTAAATGCACCTCTGGGTGCCCTGGGTGGAAATGCCATTAATTGAATTTAGATTTAAAATTTTGGGCTTTACGCCCAGGTTTTGATTTAAAGTTAATAAATTATTTATTCAAATGCTCTTTTACTCTTTACTTCTTCATTTACCATCTCTATAAATTCAGGTACGGTAGTTACTCCCTGGTCCCCTTTGCCCTGGCGCCTGATGGCCACCTTGTTTTCATTCACTTCTTTTTCGCCTAAAACCAGCATGAAAGGGACCTTAGCCAATTCGGTATCCCTTATTTTTTTCCCGATCTTCTCATTTCGGTCGTCAATTTCGGCACGAATATCCGCATTTTTTAGCTGAGATAATACAATTTGTGAATATGGTAAAAACTTATCACTGATTGGCAATATCTTTACCTGTGTAGGCGCCAGCCACAATGGAAATTTACCGGCACAATGTTCTATCAATACGGCAATGAACCGCTCCATACTTCCGAACGGCGCCCTGTGGATCATTACGGGCCTGTGTTTGGCATTGTCTTCCCCAATATAAGTAAGATCAAAACGTTCGGGTAAATTATAGTCCACCTGTATAGTTCCCAACTGCCATTTTCTGCCAATGGCATCTTTTACCATAAAATCCAGCTTGGGGCCATAGAAAGCGGCTTCTCCATATACAACCACCGTTGTTAATCCTTTTTCGGCGGCGGCTTCAATGATGGCCTGCTCCGCAAGGTCCCAGTTTTCATTACTGCCGATATACCTGGTTTTGTCGGCCTTGTCCCTCAGCGAAATTTGTGCCGTATAATCGGTAAAGCTTAAGGAATTCAAAACATACAACACCAGGTCAATAACTATTTTAAATTCATCTTTTACCTGGTTTGGCATACAAAATAAATGGGCATCATCCTGGGTAAAACCCCTTACACGGGTAAGGCCATGTAATTCGCCATGTTGCTCGTACCTGTAAACGGTGCCAAATTCGGCTAAGCGCAGTGGCAAGTCTTTATAACTACGAGGCGATGTTTTATAAATTTCGCAGTGGTGGGGACAGTTCATGGGCTTTAAAAAAAACTCTTCTCCTTCCTGCGGTGTTTTGATGGGCTGAAAACTATCCTTGCCATATTTTTAGTAGTGGCCCGATGTAACATATAAATTTTTATGGCCTATATGCGGGGTGATTACGGGAAGATAACCACTGTCCATTTGCGCTTTCTGCAAAAACTGTTGCAGCCTTTCCCTTAGCATTGCCCCTTTTGGCAACCATAATGGAAGACCCATACCTACTTTTTCAGAGAAGGCAAATAGTTCAAGCTCCCTGCCTAATTTACGGTGGTCCCTTTTTTTTGCTTCTTCCAGCAAAACCAGGTATTCGTCTAATTCTTTTGTAGTGGGAAAGGTAACGCCGTAAATACGGGTAAGCATTTTATTTTTTTCATCGCCTTTCCAATAGGCGCCTGAAATATTGGTTAATTTGATTCCTTTAATAAAACCGGTATTGGGAATATGCGGGCCACGGCATAGATCGGTAAAATTTCCCTGTGAATACAAAGTGATCCCTCCGTCTTCCAGGTTGCTTAAAAGATCCAGTTTGTATTCATCACCCTTATCACCAAAATATTTTACCGCATCCGCTTTAGAAATTTCCTTCCGTACAAATGCATTGCTTTGTTTTGCTAATTCGGCCATCTTCACTTCCAGTTTATGAAGGTCTTCTTCCCCAATCTGGTTGTCGCCTAAATCAATGTCATAATAAAAGCCGGTTTCTAATGGTGGGCCTACCCAAAATTTCACACCGGGAAACATGCTTTCTACCGCTTCTGCCATTAAATGAGCGGATGAATGCCAGAAAGTGGATTTTCCATTTAAATCGTTCCAGGTAAGTAATTGGAGAGCCGAATCTTCGTTAATTGTCCGGGTAGCATCCCAAACCTGTCCGTTAATAGCGGCAGCCAATACTTTTCTTGCCAGGCTTTCACTGATGGATTTCGCTACATCCATTGCGCTAACCCCACTTTCATATTCCCTAACCGCCCCATCCGGTAATGTGATCTTTATCATGATTTATTTAAATTCATTCTTTATTTTGCGATGCAAATTTAACGAACTATTAGCTAAGGAAGTACATAACTAAAATATCTTTGTAAATGATAAAATTTGTACGGGATAGTGTTTATTATTTAATAGCAAATGTAAAAGTGATCATGAAAAGAATTATAGCCGCAGCAGCCTTTTTTTTATTATCGGGTTCAATATTCGGACAAAAGATAAACGGGCAATGGCGTGGCTATTTTGATAGTAACGGCGATATTGTTTTATCTGGTGGAGAAAATACCGAATACGTTTTGGAAATTGAAATCAAAGGTTCACAGGTAAGTGGTTATTC
>JANOTW010000546.1:0-24510 GCA_031416575.1 Ferruginibacter sp. | reverse complement strand
CGTATCGGGACAGTCTATCCCGATAGGGAAGCGTATCGGGGCCCTTCTATACAACCATACTTTTTGTCCGGGCTAAGAAGCTATGTGGAGCATCGTTGCATCGCCCTCTTGTACCGCATACCATTGGGGAACTTTAATTGCGTTATACCGGGCAATTCATTAGGTGCATTTTATGAACTGGTAGAAGACCTCCCCTTTTGGAACATCCCGATTTTTCGGGAAGGGGACGGGGGCAAAACAGGGTCTTCAAATAACGGCACATTTCAAATAACAGTTCGCCCTTTGAAAATAAATGACCTGTAAATTTCACTCAGGTCGTTATGAGCAAAACATCAGCCCCGGTTTATTCGGGTACTCTTGTACTGAATACCATTGGGCAATTTTAATTGCGGTTTAAATTATAGTGATGTAGTGTACAAGGGTGTCCAAATAAACCGCGGCTTATGTTTCGCTTATTACAACGCAATTAAAGTTCCACATAGGTATGCGGTACAAGAGTGCGACGCAACGATGATGCCATGAAATTCTTCTGCCCGGACAACAAAAAAAATATGGTTGTTTAGAAGGATTTCGTAGTGCGAATAAAAATGTCTGAACCATGATTTTTTATGATTGATTTGATTAATCATGATTTGTATAGTTGATTTATTATTTTGTACTGATTTTTTAAAAATAACAGTACGACAAAACACAAAACCATAAACAGTTAAATGTTCTCATCCGCGGAAAAAACAAAGAATGTAACAATGCAGCGGCAACAGCAACCAGCCGGGCAAACCTTCTTTCGAAAAGCAGGTGAAGAATCTTTTTATGGTTCAAAAGAAAGCCCTTCATTTTTTGCCCCTACCGTACAGGCTAAGCTTTCAGTAAGCAGCCCGGATGACCCGCAGGAAAAAGAAGCGGATGCAATGGCGGATACAGTAATGCGCATGCCGGAACCTGTGGCTGCAACAACACAAAATGATGAAGAGAAAAAAGTACAACGAAAAGAAGAAGGACAGGAAGAACCCATCCAGGCAAAATTCATCGCACCTGTAATTAACCTGCAACAAAAATGTGAACCATGTGAGAAGGAAGGTAAAGCTCAGGCCAAATTTTTCCGTATGGTACAGCGTAGCGAAGATGTAGTAGGTGTAACTAATGAAGAACCCGAAAAGGAACAAACTATTCAACCCAAACATCTTTCATTATACCATTCGGATGTATTGCGGCAAAGTGGCCGGGGCCCGCCGGTCGGCTCCATACAGCCATCTTTTGAGCAAAACCTTTCTTCTTCCAAAGGGGATGGCAGTCCTTTGCCGGAAAGCCCCAGGCAATTTATGGAAAGCCGCTTCAATGCAGACTTCAGCGGCGTACGCATACACACAGGCAGCCATGCGGAAAACCTGAGCAGTAATATTAACGCCCAGGCATTTACTCATGGCAATGATATTTATTTCAACTCCGGCAAATATTCTCCCAACACCGAAACAGGTGGAACTCTACTTGCACATGAGTTAACACATACCGTACAGCAGGGGGCGAGCACATCCTATAACCCCGCCACAAAAACTTCAACAGCTGTTGCTCCAAAAAATATTTTACTACACCGGCAAACCACAAACATCCATAATATTGGCGCCACTGCCAACGGCCAACTGCACAGAAGCATCATAGATGAAAACGTGCTGTCGCAAGTTGATTTTTCTGCTAAAGCGGGCGGACATAAATTGTCGGAGGGTGCTAAGGAATACTTACAGGATTATTATAAAACTGATCTTTCAGACATCCGTATCCATACAGATAATGATGTGGCAACTTTATGCAAAGCGGCAGGCGTAAATGCTTTTGTAAAAGACAAGGATATTGGCATCATCCCATCACGCTATGATCCTGATAGTGAGCAGGGCGCCGTATTGCTTTCTGAACAGGTTTCCAAATCCTTGCAACAAAGGGGCATCAGGCCAACTGCTGCTGATGGCAACGATATTGGTGGCCCGGCTTCTCTGGTAAGCCGGATATTGGCTGCTGTCAAAGAAAACAAAGCCAAAGAAGAAAACCCCGTGCAGGGAAATAAAGCCCCTTCAACTGCTTCCAAACTATTAACGGAAAAAACAAAAAAACAACCGGGTAAAGAAGGGAAAAAAATCCCGGATAAAAAACTGGGCGGCAAAAAACAACCAGGTAAACGCAAAGCAAAAGACAACGGTGGTATTGTAATAAAATCTTCAAAACGGGATCCTGAAAAATCACCCTCCACACCTGCGGAAGATCCGGCATTTCAAAAAGTGGTGAAGAAAACAAAAGCAACGGCCAAAAATCAAAAGCAACATGAGCCTGCCGAAAAGAAATCAGTTGAAGCACAAAACAACGCCGAAGCAGTGCCTAAAGAAGCAGAAAGTAAGGCACAGAACAGGAAGACGGATGGCATGGGCGAAGCCACTAAAGAGGATAAGCCATTTGATGCAGCTTCGTTCAAGGCAGACCTGTTGAAAAAAATTGAATCCATCACTCCTAAAACCCTGGAAGAAGCCACTGAGTTTAAAGAAAACAATAAAATAGACGGTGTAAAAACCGCTATGGGTGAAAAAGTAGCCGGTGAAAAACAAAACACCACCGGCCCTGTAAATAATGCAACACAACAATCTTTACAGGTAAACGAAGCTGATAATAAACAGCCTGTTCCATTACCTCCCACACTAAAAGGTGCAGCGCCGGCTGGGGTGGGGGCCAGGGATGCGGCGCCAAAAAATAAACTGAATGGTGAAATAACAATGCAGGAACAAAGCCAACCGCTTGATGAGGAAATGAAAGCCAACAATGTTTCTGAAGGCCAATTAACCAGCAGCAACGAACCCACCTTTACCGCCGCACTTGACGAAAAAAACAATGCGCAAAAAGATGCGGTTGAAAAACCACAGCAATACAGGAAAGAAGAATCGCTGGCAATAAAAGAAGCAAAAGCGGATGCAACAGAACAATCAGCACAATCACTGGCAGGCATGCATGGCGCAAGGGGCAAAAATTTTGATGCTACCGTAAAACACCAGCAATCGGCCAAACAAAAAGACGAAGAAAGAAGGGCGCTGGTTGCGAAATCAATTGAGGATAAATACAAGTTGGCGGAGCAAAAAGTAACCACTGCCCTGGAGGCTGCTGATACCGAAGCCAACCTGATCTTTGACCAGGGTTCCGAAGCCGCAAGGGTGAGTTTTGAGAATTATGTGACAATCAAAATGGGTGAATACAAGCGAAGGCGTTATTCAGGTTTTTGGGGAGGCCTGCGCTGGGCGAAAGACAAATTATTTGGTATGCCCGATGCCGTAAATGTATTTTATACCGATGGCCGTGAATTATACCTGAAAAAAATGGATGAGGTGATTACGCAGGTATCCAATGCGGTAACAACTAAATTGAATGAAGCGAAGCAGGCTATAACAGACGGTAAAAAAGAAATTGACGATTATGTAAGCCAACTGCCAAAAGACCTGCAGGATGTAGGCAAGGAAGCCGCTGAAAGCATACAGGATAAATTTGATTCGCTGGAGCAAAGTGTAAATGACAAGAGGGATGGGTTGATAGACGGGCTTGCAAAAAAATATGTGGACAATGTAAAGAAATTGGATGAACGCATCGGCGAGTTAAAAGAGGCCAACAAAGGTTTGATTGATAAAGCCATCGGCTTCCTCAAAAAAGTTTGGCAGGTTATTAAGGACCTCACCAATTTATTTATGACTATACTGGCCAGGCTGGCTTCCATCATAGGCACAATCCTTAGCAGCCCATCCGGGTTCTTTGATAATTTGGGTAAGGCGTTTAAGATGGGCTTTGATAATTTCAAAAGTAAGTTTACCGAATACCTTGAAAAAGGTTTGATGGAATGGCTGGCAACCAACCTGGGCATAAAAGGGATAGAGCTGCCGGAAAAGTTTGATGCTTCGGCCATATTCAGCCTGGCATTGCAGGTAATGGGTATTACAAAAGTACACATCAGGGAAAGGGCGGTTGCATTGCTGGGCGAACGAAAAGTTGCCCTGCTGGAAAAAGGCGGCGGGCTTATTTACAGGGTGTATAACGAAGGCTTGGGGGTAATATGGGAAATGATTGTTGAAAAACTCACCGACTTTAAGGAATTAGTGTGGGATGCCATCAAATCATTTATTCAAAAAAGTATCATCGAGGCTGCCCTTATATTCCTGATTAGCCTGCTTAACCCGATAGGTGCGTTCATAAAAGTATGCATGGCCATCTACGATTTCCTGATGATGCTGGTACGTTTTAAAGACAGGATAATAGAACTGCTGGATACTATTTTGAGTGCGGTAACCAATATCGCTTCCGGAGCCGTGGATGCGGCGGCATCCATGATAGAAAAAGCATTGGCAAAATCCATTTCCATCATCATTGGTTTCCTGGCCGCATTGCTTCACCTGAATAATATTTTCAGTAAAATAAGAGAGATCATCACCAGGATACAAAAGCGGGTGGAAAAAGCATTGGACTGGGTAATATTGAAAGCTTATTCCTTAGTAGGTAAATTGGTAGAGGGTGCGATGAACATACAGGACAAGGGTGCGGCGATGGTGGAGAAGGGTAAGCAGGCGGTGGTAGGTGCAGGGAAGAAAGTGTTGGGTTGGTTGGGATTTAAAAAGAATTTTAAAGATGATAAGGGGGGCGACCATGAAATTTATTTTGAAGGAAGTGAGAGTTCAGCTAAACTTTATGTCGCATCTTACAATCCAAAAACAATTCCAACACTTTTAGCTGCTGTGGCAAAACTTATTGATAAGCCAAAGAATAAGTCTCATGCTCAAAAATATCAGGACGCAGTTAAGCTGAATGGCGAAATTGAAATGATAAAAGGAAGATTGGCTAATAAATCAAATCCAAATGCTGATAAGGATAATGAAGAAATGAATAAAAAACTTGACCAGCTTGCAACGAAGCTACCTCCGCTAATGACAATGGTGGGAGGTACAGAGCCACCGCCTTTATTAAAACCGGGATTTGCAAACGGTGTGAAGGCCGGTAGCTTTGAAGTATTTTATTTAAAAAGTGGAAGAACAAGCGGGGGCTCAGGTGCAAATACATATTCAGGAGCAACATTGGCAGGCTGGCCAAAAATTAATCAGACTGGCCTTTCAGCAAAATCAGCATGGGTGAAAATGCATTTATTAACTGAGCAATTAGGTGGCCCTGCGTTGGATTCAAATCTTACACCTGCCCGTGGACCTGAAACAAATTCAGCGTTTTACAGGGAAGTGGAAAAACATTCTATTGACGCGGTTGAAAACGATCAGGTTATATGGTTTAAAACTTTGATAAGTTATCACGGGGCGCCTGATAATGATTACCCAAATTTTATATCAATGGAGTGGGGGCCATACCAGTTCAATGATGATAACGAACAGTGGGAAAAGAAGGCAAAGGGAACAGTTATTGATGGTACGAAGATTGGCGGTTTTTACGACCAAAACCCGGCTGCACCAGACTTTTCCGGGGCCACCGTTACACCGAATCTGAACGACCCGTCTGTGGGAAGGGTGAAAATAGAAAATTTGGCAACTGGCATTACCAGACCTTTTGCGGAATTTGTTCAACAGGTCCGGTCAGATGCGACATTTAAGAATGAACATACAATGGAGAAAAGACTAAGAGATGCTTACAGGCAAAGGACAATACCAATAGACAATTTTGAAGCACAGGTTGCCTCGTTAAAGTCTCAGGTAAATATAACCTATACAATACAAAAAATTTAAAATATGGATTATCAAAAGAAGTTTGATGAAATGTTTACAGCGTTAAGGTCATCTCCTCTGGTAAAAATTATATCAGCGGATTTTTATACCAAGGAAGAGATTATTCCTTCTTTCTATAAGAAACATGGGAAACTTAAAAAAATAGAAGATGAAATAAAAGCGCTTAATGATAACAAAATATTATGGTCTTATATTGACAGTTCAGGAGAATTGATTCCAATGGGCGAATCTCATCTTGTAAGCATAGAAGAAGTGGTTTCTGCAAAAGTCAGGTTGTGGAATGATACTCATAATGAAAAAGAGAGAAAAATATTGTCTGAACTTATGCCTTTCGATGATCATCCGGAGAGTGGAGATGGAATGATGGGATGCTTAAGAATCGTGAATGATAATTATGAACCCTGGCTTTATACAGAAAATTCGGAATATTATAAAATGAATCTTGACATTTCAGGATACCTGGACAAATTAATACAATTGAAAGCAATTTATGGCTGGCAATATCTTTTTGTTGATTTGGATCTTAAGGAACCACAATTCAATGTTGTAAGTAAAGAGTTGAAAAAGAGATTGCAAGTATTAAAGGCATGTTTTCCAGGCGCTTCATTAAATAGCTACTTAAAAAAACTTTGAATATTATGAAACCCTCCATCTACCGCCGCATTCGCCGCCGCTCTGCTTCACACGAACCAGACAATATAAAAAAAGAAAACAAACAGGAACAATCCTTTTTTGGCGATGCAGCGCATGAAACTTTTTTTCAGCCCACACCTGTCATTCAGCGCAAGTGTGATGAGTGTGAAAAGGAGGATAAGAAAGTACAACGGCAGGCTGATAAGAAAGAAGAAGAAAAAGTAATGAGGGCCGGGGATAAAAATGAACCCATTTTCGGTAAAGCTAGGGAGGACAAGGAGGAAAAAATACAGAAGAAGGAAGATAAAAAAGAAGAAGATAAACTAATGAAGAAAGAAGTTGAGAAGGAAGAAGACAAACTGCAAATGAAAGCAGCCTCATCACCATCAGCACCCTCCGCAAGTGCAAGCAACTACGTGAGTTCCCTAAACGGCAAGGGCAATCAACTTACTGCATCAGCCAATCAGTTCTTCTCTTCAAAAATGGGGTATGATTTTTCTGATGTAAAAGTGCATACAGATAAAGAAGCCGCACAATCAGCAAAAAACATCAATGCGAAAGCCTACACGGTTGGCAACAATATTGTATTCAATGAAGGGCAATTCGATCCTGCATCGTTGGATGGCAAAAAATTAATGGCGCATGAGCTGGCACATGTAATGCAACAGGAAAAAAACGAAAACATCTCAAGAAAGGGAGAAGAAGAAACCGGGCAGGAGTGTACAGCCGGTTCGGTTAACCTGGAAGCGCTAACGGATGCGAAATATAAAAAAGGAGCAGGCACAGCAAAAAACGAAGTAACTAAAAAAAGTAAAGGTTGTGATGGATGCGAAGATGATTCCTGCGTATCCATTACCGGCAGTTTAAAAGTCCCTTACAGTGTTGCTACAAAAATTAATTTACCGGTGGTCCCTGCCAATCTTTCACCCTGCCAGCAGGACAGGGTAAGGGTTGCTATTAATACAACACTGATGGCACATGAAAAGAAGCATGTGAAAGCGTTTGAAAGTTTTAATGGTACCGCGTCATTGCCCATTAGCTACCAGGGTTGCGCCGAAAATTACGTTTCCTACCAGGAAGGTTTAAGCGAAAATGAGTTTCAACGCAGGCAGGCCGGTGCTGATGCAAAAAGTGCGGCGCTTGATCCATTTTCCGTGCCGGTAGATTTATGTTGTAAAGACAAACCGAAAAAATAATTGTAACTTTTAGCCGGATAAAAAAAATGATTTACACCCTGCATCAACATACCACTTCCTTTGCGATAGAAACTGCTTTAAGTGAGCTGAAACGGATCATCACCCACCGCATGCAAACCTATTTTGATGAACAGTACCTGCACTTGCATCAATGGTTAAATGAAAATTTCAAAGACAATCTTTTAAAGCCGGAGATATTAAAACAGGTACCACAAATACAGCAGGTGGACGAATGGATCATCCTGCTCCTCGGCCTGGCGCCACACGTAAGCCCCAATTTTTTTGAAAGCATCATCAGGGAGCATCTTCCCGCAGGCGGCGACTTTGCCGAGTTTGGCGGTGTAAAGGGAAGCAATCACCGCGGCATGTTGCCAACCGGCGAAACAGTACAGTTCATATTAGCCGGAAAAAATGTGGAGGACCGCCTGAAGGTGCATCGTTATTTTGCGGAAGATCATTTCTTCTACCGCCAAAATATTTTATGGCTGGAGCCGGTGAAAGAAGGCGAACCCGTCATGAGCGGCAGGATAATCCTTTCACAGGAAGTGGTGGATATGATTTTGTTGAATAAGGAAACCATTCCCCGTTTTGGTTTGGATTTTCCCGCCAAAAAAATTGAAACGGAAATGGACTGGGATGATATCGTGTTGAACAATCAGACACTGCAACAGGTACAGGATATAACCAACTGGCTGCACCACCATCATATATTGTTTCAGGATGAAAACCTCAAACGAAAAGTAAAGCCCGGATACCGGGTGCTGTTTTACGGCCCTTCCGGCACAGGCAAAACATTAACGGCTGCGTTGCTTGGAAAGGAGTTTAACAAAGATGTATATCGCATTGACCTTTCACAGATCGTTTCCAAATATATTGGCGAAACGGAAAAGAACCTGGAATCCGTTTTCCGCCGGGCAGCATCCAAAAACTGGATATTGTTTTTTGATGAAGCCGATGCACTCTTTGGCAAACGCACCAATGTGCAGAGCAGCCATGATAAATATGCCAACCAGGAAGTAAGCTACCTGCTGCAGCGGATAGAAGATTATCCCGGCCTGCTCATCCTGGCATCTAATTTTAAAAGTAACCTTGATGATGCATTTATGAGGCGTTTTCATTCGCTCATATATTTTCCCATGCCCAGCATCACGGAGCGTTTGGCGCTGTGGCAAAAATCCATGCCGGCAGGCCTGCTTGCAGATGTGTCAATAGATCTGCCGGAGCTTGGCAGGCGTTATGAAATGACAGGCGCCGCCATTTTAAATGCGGTGCAGTCCGCCTCGCTGCTATGTTATGCCCGCAATAGCGGTACGCTTTATCAATCCGACTTGATTGATGGCATCCGCAAAGAATATTTAAAGGAAGAGAAATCCATTTAGCGTAATCCCGCAAAGGATAATTCCCAATCTTGTTTCAATTTTCAAGTCAGGGATGATGAGGGTTTGTAATAATTCATTTTTGCAAATTCAAAACTACTTGCATATCGTAGTCCAAAGTGAATGCTTATTTATCTTTTTTGTCCGGGCGAAAGAACCCTGAATGAACATCGTTGCATCGCCCTCTTGTACTGAATACCATTGGGGAACTTTAATTGCGTTTTGTTAACCCATTCATAAATTCAGAACTCCCGGCCTGACTTCAAATCAAAATCATCGGGTTACATTATTTTCGGAAAAACCCCAACGGGGTTTAATGTGAATAGCCCCGGGTGAAACCCGGGGTTGAAATACGAAAGTATGATCCAACCCGCTGGTTAGCGGGGTTGAATAATGTGATTGCATAATTCTATCCTCTGTTGGGTATAATTAACTTTTACTTTCAGCACAATTCCCCGAATTTTGCGCATCTTAAATTTATAAAATGAATAAACTGTATTTTGTATTTCTTATATCCATACTCTTTTGTTTTTCATCCACCGCCCAACCCAACCGCTGGCAGCAACGGGTTAAATACACCATGAACATTGATGTGGATGCAGTAACGAACCGTTTTACCGGCAAACAAAAATTGGAATACACCAACAACTCTCCCGATGTATTGAAAAAAGTTTTTTATCACTTGTATTTTAATGCGTTTCAGCCCAACAGCAGTATGGATGCACGCAGCCGTGAACTGGGTAAAATAATAATAAACGACAGGTCTGACTGGGATGCAAGGGTAACAGACCGCATTAGCAAATTAACCAGTGAAGAGACCGGATATCAAAAAATAATCTCTTTAAAAATGAATGGCATACCCCAGCCATTTCAATACCGTGAAACGATATTGGAGGTTAATCTTACCAAACCCATAGCCCCTAAAACAAAAGTAACTTTCGATATGGAATTTGAGGCACAGATACCTTTACAGGTACGCCGTAGCGGAAGGGATAACCCGGTTACGGGTGTACGCTACAGCATGAGCCAGTGGTACCCCAAATTATGTGAATATGATTATGAAGGGTGGCATCCTACACCCTATGTAGCCCGTGAATTTTACGGGGTATGGGGCGATTTTGATGTAACGATCGCGATAGACAAAACATATAAGCTCGGCGGTACGGGTGTACTGGTGAATGCCGCCGAAATAGGTTGGGGCTACGATGCACCGGGAACAGCATTGAAACCCACTGCCAGAGCCAAACGAACCTGGCATTTTGTGGGTAATAATGTACATGATTTTGTATGGGCTGCTGATCCTGATTATATTCACCTGGTTAGAAAAATGCCCAAAGGCGGGCCCACTTTACATGTCATTTACAATTACAAAAACAATGACGCGAATAATGATACCGCATGGAATACCGTTGCGGATGCGGCCGTTTTTGTATTGCCTTTTATCGAATCCAGGTTTGGGAAATACCCCTACCCCCAATATTCGTTTATACAGGGTGGTGATGGGGGCATGGAATACCCGATGGCGACTTTATTAAATGGCCCCGGGATAGGTACTGTTTTTCATGAATGGATGCATAGCTGGTACCAGATGATGCTGGGCACCAATGAAAGCATGTATGGCTGGATGGATGAAGGGTTTACCGAGTTTGCGACAGACCAGGTGGAAGCTTATTACAGGGATAAATTTACAAGGGTAAAATATAAAAACAATACCGCCTATATGAAGACATTGGATTCTGTTGCCGCATTATTACCCGCGGAACACAGTGGTAGTTACAGGTCGTACTATTTTTTAGCGAAAAGCGATCTGGAAGAACCACTTACCACCCATGCCGATCATTTTGAAACCAATGCCGCCTATAGCATTGGGGCTTATTCAAAAGGGTTGATATTTATGGAGCAACTGGGCTATATTGTTGGCGCAGGTGTAAGGGATAAAATAGTAAAGGAATATTATAATCAATGGCGTTTTAAACATCCTAACGCAAGCGATTTTGTAAAACTTGCGGAGGATGTGAGTGATATGAAATTAGACTGGTATAAAGAGTATTGGTGCAATACCATCAAAACGATTGATTATGCGATTGATAGTCTTTGGGAAGAAGGCGGGGTATCAAGGATCAGGCTGGTAAGAAAGGGAAAAATGCCCATGCCTGTTGATCTTCAGCTTACATTTAAGGATGGTGGTACCGAAATGCATTACATTCCGCTTAACCTGATGTATGGATCAAAACCATCAGAAAACCCTGGTGGGCAAAGAGTAGTTCATGAAGCGTGGAGATGGGCACACCCTACCTATATTGTTGAATTTAACAGGCGCCTGACGGATTTAAAAAAGGCGGAAATTGACCCCACAAAAAGAATGGCTGATGTGGATCAGCGAAATAATTTATTGCAACTTAATTGGTGAATGGGCAATGGGAAATATGCAATAGACAATGGGCAACGGGCAAGATCCCCGGTCGCTATGAACTATTTTATTACGCCATGATGCGGTCATTACTCATCACTCATCACTCATTACTCAGTACTCATCACTCATCACTCATTACTCATCACTCATCACTCATTCACTCCTGTATGCATGTAACAATCCGGCGGGCAACATTTGCTGATGCGGAAACGCTTTCGGCAATTTCAACACAAACCTTTTACGATACGTTTACCGGTACCTGTACGGATGAAGATATGCAGTCGTTTTTGCAAGTTTATTTTAATTTGAAACAGGTACAGGCTGAGCTGAATAACGAAAATGATTTTTATTACCTGGCTGAAATTGAAGGCCGGGCGGCCGGTTATTTTCGTTTTATGGAAGATTATGCCAACTTCCCTGTTATGCTGCAATGGAAGGCATTGGAGCTAAAAAGATTTTATGTGATAAAAGAATTTCAGGGTAAGGGAGTTGCGCAGCAACTAATGGATTACACATTGCAATATGCCAAAGAAAATAATTACCCGGTGGTTTGGCTGGGCGTATGGGAACATAATCTGCGGGCACAAAAATTTTATGAAAAATATGGTTTTGTAAACTCCGGCCATACCCATGATTTCCCGATTGGCAATACCCCCCAAACTGATTGCTGGTACTGGAAATTTCTATGAATACAGAATGATGCCTGCGCTGATTTTTTGATGCCTGATTTATTTCAACTTGTTAGTTCAGGATAATTATTTGTTGAAGTTTTATTCGCAGTCTAAAAAAACTGATTTATGCACAAATCTACAAGGTTGTCCAAATAAGCGCCTAATGTTTCTCTACAAACAACGTGGGAAAAGATCCCCAATGGTATTCAGTACTCCCGATTCAAGTGTAACATCGGGATGCCCCGATAAAAAATCGGGGCAAGTACCCAAATAAGGTCGGCTGATGTTTCGCTAATTATCCCGATGCATCGGGAGAAAAATTACCCAATATGCGGTAGAATAGAGTCCTGTCACGGCCGTAAGCATGAACATTTATAAATTATGGATTTCCGGTAACAATAAATCGGTGTTCACTATTATTCCGCCGCGGCGGAAGGGATATTGGTAGAAATACAGGTTATTATAATTTCAAAAAGTCCCGTAGGGACGTGATATAAAGAATTTAGGGACAGTGGAAAATTTAAAAACCCTTGGAATGTTATCACGTCCCTGCGGGACTATGAATGTATTTTTTTTCTGGCTACCGATATTATGTCCCTGCGGGACGAAGAAATTTGATTTCGAACATAAAACGCAATTAAAGTTCCCCAATGGTATTCAGTACAAGAGGGCGATGCAACGATGATGCACATTGCTTCTTAGCCCGGACAAAAAAAAATGACACCAATGGTAAGCGTAGCCAACCATTTTTAGAAGGTTGGCTACCCTGGCTTGAAGAATGACAAAAAATAAACCCCCGGTTTTCACCAGGGGTAAATAAATAATATTAATAAGCGCCAACTATTTCTTCAATGCTTCCGCCATGGTTTTTCCAATATCCGCAGGGCTTGCCGCTACGTGAATACCACACTCGGCCATGATTTTCATTTTGGCAGCGGCGGTATCATCTTCGCCACCAACAATAGCGCCGGCGTGGCCCATACGGCGGCCCGGAGGAGCGGTTTGCCCGGCAATGAAACCAACCACGGGTTTTTTATTGCCGGTTGATTTGATGTAATGCGCCGCTTCGGCTTCCATGCCACCGCCAATTTCACCAATCATTACAATGGCATCAGTTTCCGGGTCGTTCATGAAAAATTCAACCGCTTCTTTGGTAGTGGTACCAATGATGGGATCGCCGCCAATACCAATAGCGGTAGAAATCCCTAACCCTGCTTTGGCTACCTGGTCGGCGGCTTCGTAAGTAAGCGTACCACTTTTTGAAACAATACCAATTCTTCCTTTCACAAAAATAAAGCCCGGCATGATGCCTACTTTACATTCATCGGCTGTAATGATCCCGGGGCAATTAGGCCCTATCAGGCGGGTATCCTTTTCCTGCAAATAATTTTTCACTTTCACCATGTCCTGTACCGGTATGCCTTCCGTAATGCACACCACCAATGCGATTCCTGCATCAGCGGCTTCCATTATAGCATCTGCCGCGAAAGCGGGGGGAACAAAAATTATGCTTACATCAGCGCCGGTTGCTTTTACCGCATCAGCCACCGTATTAAACACGGGCTTTTCCAAATGGCTGCTGCCGCCTTTGCCGGGCGTAACACCTCCCACCAGGTTGGTGCCGTATTCTATCATTTGTGTAGCATGAAATGTTCCTTCTGTACCGGTAAAACCCTGTACAATGATTTTGGAGTTTTTATTTACGAGAACTGACATGATGTTAATTAAAAATTAAGAATTGAAAATTTTCGCAAAGATAGGGAGATGGGTTATTGTGGAAAGGGAATATTTTGGGGAAGTTCTGAGAGCAGGAACCGGAGCTGCATAAAGAAATATCCAAGCATGATAGTTAAAGCTTATTCCAATTAAGGATTTACAAGGGTATTTTAATTAATGTAATTAGGGCCACTATAAATTCTTCCGTTTCAGCAAGCAAAGGCTTAATCCTGCTTTAATCTATAAAAACAAAATCTTCATAATCCGCTTCAAATCTTTTTGCCATCAGGAAGGAATAAAAGTCGGAAAAACGGCTTTCAATCTTACCAGTAAGTATAAATTCCTTGTTGAAGATTGTTTTGGTGCCACTGTGGGTTTTGGGATTAAACCCGTTCTCGGCAAGTTAATGCGTTAATTGCATAATAAGCCGCATAATATAAAGCCTGCTTACAGCGGTATCATTTATCCCATTTTCCATAAGCAGCCTGGCTTCCCTTATTGACTGTGCCGACTTTTGCAACTTATATCTTATATAGTCAGATTTATCTTTCACAACAGTACCCCCTCTTCGGTTATGCTTTCATAAATATTGGTTACGGCATAATCACTTTCCCACAATGTCGCGTTTTTAATTATCAGGGATATGGCAACATCATATTTCAGTTCCACTTCTTTACGCATTATTTTTCTCAATTCATCCGCCAGTACACCAGTATCTGTTTTTTGCGTGAGCACTAAAAAATCCCAATCGCTGTCATTTGCAGCATCGCCACGGGCACGGCTGCCAAACAATATTACAGAAGCAGTGGCATCAGCAAGCAGTATGTATTTTTTTACCAACGTTGCTACAGCACAACTTTCTGCCGGTATGATATGTGAAGCGGGTACCTGCATTTTTTAGTTTTTAAAGCTACAAATTATTCGGCTGTGCGGCGGTATCTCTTTGCCCAGGGTGCATTTCAAATTTTCGCTTCACTTATCAAGGCCATGGCTGGTGGAACTGCGACCAAGGCTGGCTGCACCTGGCTGGTGGAACACCAGCCAGGGAAAATTTGAATTGCACCCTTGCCCCGGAGAAGAATATCCATTCATTTTAACTACACTCCCCAAAGAAATGTCAGGTTAAATTATCATTACGAATTTTACATCTTTGGCGGTTTAAAAAGCAGCTAAACTTAAGCGGTAGTTAGAACCTGGTTTAGTAACCCCATTTTAATTAGCACATAAGCAAATCAGTTAATTGTTATTTTATCTCCTCCCCACCATTCAACATCTCCTCCATATTCCTTTCATCCGATATAATTCCTTTTGCTTCCAGCATACGCATGTCTTTGGCATCCTGTAAAAATTTGGAAGCGAATATGAATGCGTTCAGTCGTTCGTTCTTTGAAAAAATAATTTCTTCATTGTTGCCGGTCCATTCTTTTTTGCCTTCAAACATGTATAAAATATTTTCCCCGATTTCCATTACGCTGTTCATATCATGCGTATTGATAACGGTGGTCATATTGAATTCTTTGGTGATGTCGTAAATGAGTTTATCTATTACCATGCTGGTTTGCGGATCGAGGCCTGAGTTGGGTTCATCACAAAATAAATATTTCGGATTGAGTACAATGGCCCTGGCGATACCCACTCTTTTCTTCATACCACCGCTTATTTCCGCCGGAAATTTTTTATTGGCATCCTCCAGGTTTACCCTTGCCAGCACTTCGTTTACCCGTTTCAGTTTCTCCCCGTAATGCATTTTAGAAAACATATCCAAGGGAAACATTACATTTTGTTCTACCGTCATACTGTCGAATAACGCGGAGCCCTGAAACAACATGCCAATTTGCTGGCGCAGCCCTTTCCTGTTTTCATCCGTCATATCAGTAAAGCTAATACCATCATAAATGATCTCGCCATTATCCGGTTCAAATAAACCTACCAGGCATTTTTGCAACACTGTTTTACCACTGCCACTTGTACCAATAATAAGGTTGCAAACCCCGGTCTGCATTACATGGCTTACATCAGTCAGCACCACATTTTCACCAAAACTTTTATGTATATTTTTAAACTCGATCATATTATCAGGTAGCAGGATTTAATAGTATTTGTGTCAATACATAGTCGGCAAATAAAAGCATGATACAACTAACCACAACACTTTTGGTGCTGCTCCGGCCAATTTCCAAAGCTCCGCCTTTTACATAGTATCCATAGTATGCAGGTACACTGCTAATGATAAATGCGAACGTGTAGGATTTAATGAGGGCGAATGTTACGTTGTAGGGAACAAAGTTTTGCAGGAGCCCCCTGTCAAATGTATCGGTTGACAATATATTGGATGCCGTGCCTGCAAGGCGGCCTCCCCAGATGCCTAATACCATTGATATAATTACCAGCAATGGGATGGTCAGCAATGCAGCGGCAATTTTCGGCATTATTAAATATGACTTGGTATTGATACCCATTATTTCCAACGCATCTATCTGCTCACTCACTCTCATATTACCCAATTCGCTCGCAATTTTACTGCCAACAACTCCGGCCAAAACGATACAAACAAGGGTAGGGGCAAACTCCAGGATTACAGTATCCCTTACAATTTGCGCTATAGTGGTTTTTGGGATCACCGGGCTTACCAACTGGTAAGCGGTTTGCACCGCACTTACCGCACCAATAAAAACGGAAATAATGGAAACGATGCCTAATGAACGAATACCAATATCCGAACACTGGTGCATAAATTCTTTCCAATACATTTTGGTATTCTCGGGCCTTGTAAACATTCCCCTTAACATGATCAGGTAGCGGCCAAAGTGTGTAAAAAATCCCATGAGGCAAATTTATTGAAAAAAGATAGTAAATGAGTTTGAATATTTTAATTGGTTCCAAACACGGAGTTTATGGCTGTTACAAGTTTACCTGCAGCCTTTCTTATTTTTTTGTCCCGGCAAAGTAGCGATGTGGAACATCTTTGCTTCGCTTGCCGACAGTCTTTGTCGGCATCCCGATGTTACACTTGAATCGGGACTTGTACCGCATACCATTGGGGGGCTTTCATTATGTTATAAATTAAAGTAGCATAATGCCTGTAAGCCTCCTATAACTTCGTGGATAAGCTGCCTGCCAATAAAGTTTACACCTTTTGTAAAAGATGTAAACTTTATATTATTTTCTATCTGAAATCAATAGTTCTTTCAGGTGCTGGTACATTAACTGGGGCATGGTGGTACATTTTAAAAACAGCGGGTTATTATTATAGTGCAATGATAATTCCCCTGCAAGTTGTTTTATTTTAGGTTCAGTAGATAGCTCATCGTCTGCGGCAGCTACTCTCAGGTCTCTCAGGCGTTGCCTTTCCGATTTGATACGACGGATAATCTGGGACCTTTCCTCCTGCTGGTATTGTTTGATCACTTCTTTATTGAGGTGCTTTTTTACCAGTTCCACAAAAACCAGGTTTTCTTTGAAAAACTGCGGCAGGTAATTATTTTTACTGCCTTCGTACGATTGCTGGTCAAAATCTATGGAGCGTATCTTAAACTGCACATCATCAAAATCCTGGGTGATATCAAAAATGAAATTGTAGCTGCGCATATCGCCCAGCAACCGGATAAAACATCTTTCATTAAACTTCACGAACTCTTTCGCTATTCTTTTAGGATTAAATTCAGGCCTTTGCAGGTAGTGCGTTATAAACATATCACCGGGCACCCCTGAAATATGTTCTTCCACCAGGGTGTTCCCATCAATTAAAAAATTCATGAAATTAGGTGACAGCAGGTGCTCCAGTTCCATTCCAAATATGCGGGATGAATCCGCTACTTTGATATAAAAATAGTCATATACTTCGTTGTAATTATTGACTATTTTAATCCTGAATGGTTTTGAATTGCCAAAAAGGCAATAGTCTATCCGTTCTATGTATAAATGTTCTTCAGCCTGTGTATGCCCGCTCGATTTTAAAATAGAATACATTCTTTTGAGCGAAGCATGTATTTCATCAGTTAAGGAAGGATTATAAAAAACGGATTCCCATAAGGTATCCTTGCCGTTGCTATCTAAAACGGGTATGCTGAAATTAAAATGTTTTAGTGTATCGTACGAAACCGGCAGGGACATTTCCCTGCCATATCGTTTCAGGTATTTTCTGAAAGGCTTGCTTACGGTAAAGGCGATTTTTTTTGCAACGTGATGTTCGTTCTCCATATTTATTTTATCGCACGAATTTTATCGCACGAATTTTATAACACGAATTTTAAGGCACGAATTACACGAATTAAAAACATGTATTACGGACCCTAATTTAAAACGCAATTAAAGATCCCCAATGGTATTCAGTACAAGAGGGCGATGCAACGATGACGCAATGAAATTCTTCGGCCCGGACAAAAAAAATACAAAGCGCTTTTTATAGCATACGTTTTTCAATTCGTGTAATTCGTGTTATTCCATACTACAGTTCATGTGTTGTTCTCTTGAATTTCTTCCACCACTTGCTTTTACTGATTGCCGCCTGGGTGTCTGCTTCACATTTCATTTGGGCATCCACCACCGCTATCAGTACCATATTAAAAATAGAACGGATGGAGCTTCCCAATTGCAGCACGTGCACGGGCTTTTTCAATCCCAATAAAATGGGTCCGATAGAATCAGCGCCACCAACTTCCTGCAGTAAATTATAGGCGATATTACCGGCTGCGAGATTGGGGAAGATCAGTGTATTTACTTCTCCATCCAATAATTCCGTAAAAGGATAATTGTCCTTTAATATTTCCTTATTAAAAGCCAGGATGCCCTGAACTTCACCATCGCAGATCAATGTGGGGTCTTTAGCCTTCACCAATTCCCTTGCCTTACGTACAAGATTAGCTTCCGGCGAATCGCTGCTCCCAAAGTTGGAATAGGAGAGCATCGCTATACGGGGCACGATATTAAACTGCCTGACTTCTTTGGCTGTAAGCAAAGTTATTTCGGCCAGCTCTTCGGCAGTGGGATTGAAATTGATGGTAGTATCCGCTAAAAACAAGGGGCCACGCTTGGTTAGCAGAATATACATCCCCGCAATTTTTTTCACCCCTTCTTCGGTACCGATGGTTTGTATCGCAGGCCTGATGGTATCAGGATAATTCCTGGTTAAACCGCTGATCATGCAATCAGCTTCGCCGCTTTCCACCAGCATGCACCCAAAATAATTCCGGTCCTTCATTATTTTATTCGCTTCATGGCGGTTGATACCTTTGCGTTGCCGCCTGGCATAAAACAGGCCCGCGAATTGTTTTCTTATTTCTTCCATATCATCCGCTTTAGGATCCATGATGGGCATATCTTCCAGGTCAATACTATTTTCGGCGGCTAATTTCAATATTCTTTTGGTATCGCCCAGTAAAATAGGGTAGCCCACTCCTTCTTCAACTACCAATTGCGCTACTTTTAAGATCTTGATATTTTCAGCATCCGCAAATACCACCCTCTTTGGATCTTTCCTGGCTTTGCTGCCTATTACGCGGCTCAATTGATTATCTAATCCCAATCGTTTATTCAGTTCTACCTTGTATGCTTCCCAATCCGTAATGGGGTATTTTGCCACACCACTTTCCATGGCTGCATTTGCAACTGCGGGAGCAACAGTGGAGAGTAAGCGGGGATCCAATGCCTTTGGAATAATATAGTCCGGGCCGAAAGAAATTGTTTTTGCGTTGTATGCCAGGTTTACAATGTCCGGTACCGGTTCCCTTGTTAAGGCTGCCAATGCTTTTACTGCCGCCAGTTTCATGGATTCGTTGATGGTGGTAGCCCTAACGTCTAAAGCCCCACGAAAAATATAAGGAAAGCCCAGCACATTATTCACCTGGTTAGGATAATCACTTCTGCCGGTAGCCATTATCAGATCCTTGCGGGCTCCAATGGCAGCTTCATAGGAAATCTCCGGATCAGGGTTTGCCAGTGCGAAAACGATCGGGTTTTTCGCCATGCTTTTCACCATTTCAGCGCTTACTACATTACCTACACTGAGGCCGACAAATACATCCGCATCCTTTAATGCCTTTACCAGGTCGTAATCTTTAAATTCTTCTGATACACAAAAATCTTTTTTCAGGTCCTCCACATCCTCCCTGCCATTATATAAAATCCCTTTTCTGTCAAATACCATAAAGTTGCTATGCCTGGCGCCCAACGATTCATACAATTTCATACAGGCCATCGCGGCGGCCCCGGCGCCATTCACCACTATGCGCACCTTATCGATTTTCTTTTTTTGTAATTCCTATGCGTTCAGCAATGCCGCGGATGATATGATCGCCGTACCATGCTGGTCATCGTGCATCACAGGGATTTTCAACAACTCTTTTAGCCGCTGTTCTATATAAAAACATTCCGGCGCTTTTATATCCTCCAGGTTGATGCCGCCAAAAGTGGGCTCCAATGCTTTTACGATCTCAACAAATTTTTCCGGGTCAGTCTCGTTGATTTCAATATCAAATACATCAATGTCCGCGAAAATCTTGAATAGTACCGCTTTTCCTTCCATCACGGGTTTACCAGCTTCGGGCCCAATATTACCCAGGCCCAATACGGCGGTGCCATTACTGATAACGCCTACCAGGTTTCCCTTGGCCGTGTATTTATAAACATCTTCAGGGTTAGCGGCAATTTCGAGGCAGGGTACGGCCACGCCTGGTGAATATGCCAGGGAAAGGTCTCTTTGTGTTTTTGATTCTTTGGTGGGGACCACTTCAATTTTTCCCGGCCTGCCTTTGGCGTGATACTCCAAGGCCTGTTGTTTACTTAATTCTTTTGACATAATTTTTATTTAGATCTGCCCCCGTCCCACGGTCTTCATCTGACCGGAGGGAAAGTGTATATTAATTCATTTTATTAGCCCGCATAGAAGCATTGATTGAACATCGTTGTGTCATCCTAATCCCGGGTAAGGTTTGTGTGCTGCATCGGGACTTGCCGACTTTCGGCATCCCGATGTTACACTTGAACCGGGACTTGTACCGCAAATCTTTTGGCAACTTTTTCCACATTATATGGAGGGGAATATAAGTTTGCTTTATTTAGTTACTTGCGTACTACCGCTTTTTCATCATGCTATTAAAACCGTATTTATTATTGTAATCTTCCCTGATTTTTAAAAGTTGGTGCAAGGTACAAAATTCATTCTCATTGTTCTTCCTCTCCTAGTGTGAGCTAATTATTTTTTTCAGGTGCTGGAAGTGGTATTTGTTTTAATGATACCCATTGTTGAAAAACGATTTTAAAATCCTTTCATTCCTTCTTTATTGAACCTTAGTAGAAAAACAATCACATCAATGATTCCACCTTATTACCTTATTCTCAAATAACAACCGGGGCGAATGAATCGTGGAGGGGAAAAATAAGGTAATAAGGTTGCAGGGATTTAATGAGTATTTTTCTACTAAGGTTAATAAATGTTCTCAATTCTTCCTTGTTTGGTGTGGACACAAACTAAAGAACAAAAGCAAAACTATATTTTACCGATTGATGTAAACAAGAAAGATAGTTTTTATGTTACTCCCGTTCCATGTTCTGTCAATTATTTTGAACGCTTCGAAAACTAAATAGATAAAGCACTAAAAAACTTTAGTCACCTGGTTTGTGTAAGGATTGGGAGCATCCTCCAGGGGCATTTAGATTTAATCTATTCTGCATTGGTAGCGCCCAGCAAAGCCATCATTCCCATCCCTATCTCAATGGCGTCTTCATCCACATCAAAAGTAGGTGTATGGCCCCCGATGGTAATGCCTTTTGCAACGTTACCGGTACCCAGCCTGAAAAAACAACCCGGTATTTTATGAGAATAAAATGCGAAGTCTTCCGCACCCATTCTCAATTCGGTTTCTTCCACGTTTTCCTTTCCAAGATAGGATTCGGCTTTTGATCTTGCTGCCATACTTAGCTGCTCATTGTTCAGCACGAATGGATAACCTGTATCAATTTTGATATCAATTTCAGCTCCCATACCGTGTACTAATTCCGTGGCCATTTTTTTTATCAGGCCATGTGCTTTATACCGCCAAGCTTCATCCATAGCCCTGAATGTGCCCATCAGCTTTACTTCCGATGGGATTACATTGGTGGTATTGCCACCCTGGAAAGAGGTGATGCTGAGAACGGAGGGATTAAAAGGGTTGTTGTTCCTGCTGATGATTTGTTGTAAGCTTACAATTAAATGCGATGCTATTAAAATGATATCGGCGGTAAACTGGGGCGCTGCCGCATGGCCGCCTTTTCCTTTGATGGTAATATAAATTTCATCCGCACTGGCCATCACCATGCCACCCCTGAAACTGAGTTTGCCTGTTTGCAATGTAGTATGCACATGCATGCCAAAAATATTTTGCGGGGCAGGATTTTCCAGCACACCTTCTTTGATAAGGATACTTGCACCTCCGGGATTTTTTTCTTCGCCGGGTTGAAAGATCAGTTTTATGGTGCCTTCCCATTCTTCTTTTAATTCGCTCAGGATTTTTGCCGCTCCCAGTAAGCAAGTGGTGTGTACATCATGCCCGCAGGCATGCATCACCCCCGGGTTAGTTGATTTATAAGCCACATCATTTTCTTCCGTTATGGGTAGCGCATCCATATCAGCCCTTAATGCCACTACTCTTTTGCCGGGGTTTTTTCCATGCAACAAACCTATTACGCCGGTGGTAGCTTTTATCTCAAATGGAATATCGAGTGCGCTTAATTTTTGCTGAACAAACCTGGAGGTTTCAAACTCCTGGTAACTCAACTCGGGGTGTGCATGCAGGTGCCGACGGATAGAAATGAATTCGCCGGCATATTTTTTTGCAAGCGTTTTTATTTGCTGTTGTAATGATTCACTCACGGTTGGGTTTTATTTTTGCAAAGTTATGGTTTGGTTTCAAGATGGGGAAAGGCTTTTGGCCCAGGGAAATTCTTATCATGTTGCCGTGCAAGGTTGCCAACCTTTTTTATAGGGTTGGCCATTTTAGCAAATTATCCCGATGTACCATGAGGAAAAGATTCACAAGGGTACGGCCTAAAAGGGTACCAAAATAAAATGTGGCTAATGTTTCTCCCGGTATAACGTAATTGAAGTTGCCCAAAGGTATTAAGGTACAAGAGGGCGATGCAAGGATGATGGCATGGAATACTTCTGCAGGGACAACAAAAAAAATTATTGAATTTCCTTTTCCTTCTCTTTATTTTTATCGGGTTTTATTTCAATAATTTCCGGCACCAGATAAATATTGGTGGTAACTAATTTATTATTGATGATATCTTTTTTATATTGGTCAGCTTCGGCTTTTTCCAGAAAATTGCCAAACTTCAATTTGATATAAGGTGGTTGAAAACTCATATATACTTTTTGTTCCGGGAAGCGTTGTAATAATCTTGCCCTCAGGTTCATTGCCTGTGTACGATCATTGGTACTCAATACCATCAGGCGGTAACCTCTTGCAGACTTTGGCCCCAATGCCAGCGCCTCATTAAATTCGGCTTCCTTTTTAGCCAAAATGTCTAATCGGCCATCTCTAAACACAGTTACTTTTCCTAAAGGCCCGGTTGAGTCTTTTGGAGTAATGGTTTGTGCCTTTAATGTGACTGCTGATAAAAAAAGAACCGAAGTGGAAATTATTGTTTTCATAGTAATTTATTGGCAAAAATTGTTCCATTTAATTTTGTTGCCCGGCTTCATTTACAATGGCGATGCTGCTGCTGCAACCTAACCTGTCTGCGCCGGCATCAATTAATTGTTTGGCAAAAGTATAGGTTTTTATGCCACCGCTTGCTTTGATACGGATATTGTCCGCCAGGTGTTTGCGCATTAGTTGCACCGCTTCCACAGTAGCGCCTTTCTCTGCGTACCCGGTAGATGTTTTCATGAAATCTACCCCGGCGGCGCCATACAGGTCACAACATTTTATGATCTCTTCAGTTGTAAGGATACCCGATTCCATAATTATTTTTATCACCTTGTTTTTACTTTTTACTATTGGCAAAATGGCGTTGATCTCATTGGCTAAAAATTGCCAGTCATTATTTTTGATGGCGCTTATATTAATAACGACATCCAGCTCATCAGCGCCATCAACGATCGCCAAAACTACTTCCGCTACTTTCGCTTCAATGGCTGAATAACCAAACGGGAACCCAATGACGGTAGCAACGACTACCTGCGAACCAGTTAGTAATTCCCTGGCTCTTTTTACAAACAAAGGAGGTACGCATACCGCCGCGAATTGATAGTGTATTGCTTCGGCGCATAGTTTTTCAACATCCGCTGTAGTGGTGGTGGGTTTTAAAACAGTATGGTCAATATAGGCGGCGATATTCATGTTCGTATTTTTTAGGTGGGGCAAATTTACAGTTTAGCTGCCTCAAAATTATATTTTCATTGTATTTCAATTAGCCGGTTTACAAAACGTAATAAAAGATGCCATGAAAATATTTTATACTGCACAACGGGTAAATCAGTGAAATTTTGTTTTGTTCAAAAAAAAATAAAACAAGTTACCCCCATCCCTCCCGATGAACCGGGACAGGCTTTCCCGAAAAATGCCGAAAGGCCGGCACAGGTCGGGATGTTCCAAAAGGGGGTGAAATTTATTAATTTAAAACACAATTAAAGATCCCCAATGGTATTAAGTACTCCCGATTCAAGTGTAACATCGGGATGCCGAAAGTCGGCAAGTACCCAAATAAACCGGGGCTGATGCTCCGCTAATAACAACAACAAACAGGTTTCCCTTTTAGTCCGCCTCGGCGGACGGGATATTG
>JANOTW010000545.1:0-4602 GCA_031416575.1 Ferruginibacter sp. | reverse complement strand
CGGCGATGGCAAAGCGGATATCTTGTTGGGTGGTAATTTTTACCAGAGCAAACCGGAGGCAGGCATTTACGATGCCAGCTACGGCTTATTGCTCAAAGGAGATGGCAAGGGGAACTTTACCCCGGTTAATGAAAAGCAAAGTGGTATATTGGTAAATGGACAGGTGCGAAATATCATGGAACTTAAGGCGGGTAAAAAAAGACTGGTAATATTCGCGATGAATAATGAAGCGCCAATGATTTTCAGTAATGATAAATAATTAAAAAAATCGATTCACATATATAAACACTAATCATGAAAAAAACATTTATTTTCTTTTTTCTATTAACCTGTTTTTATGCAAATGCACAGCAGGCACATAAAAACTGGAAGCCATTGTTTAACGGAAACAATTTAAACGGGTGGTACAGCTTTCTTACATCAAAGGGAAAAAATAATGACCCGGAGAAAGTCTTCAATATTGAGAATGGTTTATTGCACATCTCCGGTAAAGAGTTTGGCTATATCTGTACTGAAAAAGAATTCAGTAATTTTCACCTGGTAGTAGAATTTAAATGGGGTGTGAAAAAATACCCGCCCAGGGATGCGGACACAACCAGGAGGGATAACGGCATCCTGTATTTTGTTCCGCTTAACGCCAGGGATTTTGTTTGGCCAAAAGGTATTGAGTGCCAGATACAGGAAGGTGATACTGGTGATTTCTGGATGATTGATAGCGCTACGATTGTAATAGACGGCATACGTACAACGCCAAAAGATTTTAGCAGGTCAATAAAGAAAAAAGATGCGGAAAAGCCAACGGGGGAATGGAACCGTGTAGAAGTAATTTCAAACAAAGGAAAGATAACCCATATTGTAAACGGCACGGTAGTAAATGAATGTACGGGTGCAAGTTTGACGAAAGGGAAAATAATCATTCAATCGGAAGGTGCGGAAATTTTTTACCGTAAAATAGAAATAGCGGAAACAAATTAGGTGAAGAATGTTGTGCAAAGATTAGAGCTACATGATTTTTTGTCCGGGCATTAAAGCAGTGGGCAACATCGTTGCATCGCCCTCTTGTACTAAACATCTTTGGGTATCTTTAATTACGTTTTATGTGAGAAACACAGGACTATGAGGGTGAGGTAAGCAGGGGCACCGATAAATGTTCATTAAAGATATAAAGCTGATGTGGAAGATAAAATGTTTGGAAAAGGTATAAAGCACCGCTCCCTCTCCTTTGGAGAGGGAGAAGGAGGGTGAGGTCAGCAGGGTACACCAAAAAATAATAAAAATCTATTCAAAAAATAATTTTCATTAAAGATTAAATAATAAACTTATGCCAGGTGATACACCGAATGTAAATAACAAAGCGGTTGCCCAAAATACCTATGATGCCATTGTAATAGGCTCCGGCATTAGTGGCGGATGGGCCGCAAAAGAATTAACGGAGAAAGGTTTAAAAGTACTGATGCTGGAACGTGGACGAAACTACGAGCACATAAAAGATTACACTACCGCCGATAAAGACCCCTGGGAATTTGAACACCGTGGCAGGGCGCCATTGCAATATAAAATAGACAATCCGGTAATATCAAGGGACTGGGCCATGTATGGCACAGCGGCGCAGGAAGCTATTTTGGATTCCTGGGTGAAAGAAAAAGAATCCCCCTATATTCAGGAGAAACCATTTGCATGGTGGCGCAGTTACCAGTTGGGCGGCCGTTCTACATTATGGGGCAGGCAGAGTTACCGCTTAAGTGATATTGATTTTGAAGCCAATGCGAAAGATGGCATTGCCATTGACTGGCCCATACGCTACAAAGAGATGGCGCCCTGGTACGATTATGTAGAAAAATTCGCGGGCATCAGTGGTTCCATGGAAGGCTTGCCACATTTACCTGATGGACATTTTTTACCCCCAATGGATTTGAATATTGTGGAAAAAGATGTGGCCGCCAGGATAAAAACTTTTTATAAAAACCAGCGGCACATGATTATTGGCCGTGTGGCAAACCTTACGCAAGCCATTCCGGGCAGAACACAGTGCCAGTTTAGAAACCGTTGCTGGGAAGGCTGCCCTTTTGGTGGTTACTTCAGCACACAATCATCAACGCTGCCTGCTGCACAGGCAACCGGTAACCTGACGGTTCGCCCATGGAGTATTGTTACAAAAATTATTTACGATAAAAATACAAGGAAAGCAACCGGTGTGGAAGTATTGGATGGCGAAACAAACAAGTCCTACGAGTTTCATGCAAAAATTATTTTCCTGAATGCATCAACATTGAACAGTGCATGGGTGTTGATGAATTCAGCCACCGATACCTGGCCCGATGGATTGGGCAGCAGCAGCGGGGAATTGGGGCACAACATTATGGATCATCATTACATGCTGGGTGCGCAGGGAACGGTAGAAGGTTATGAAGATAAAACCACTTATGGCCGAAGGGCGAATGGTTTTTATATTTCCCGGTTCGCCAATTTATATGGGGATAAAAGGGATTTCCTGCGTGGCTATGGATACCAGGGAAGCGCCGGCAGGGAAGGCTGGAGCCGTGAAGTAGCGGAGCTTAACATTGGCGCCGGTTTTAAAGAAGCCCTCACGGAACCTGGCGCATGGAGCATTGGCGCAACGGGCTTTGGAGAAATATTACCGTATCACGAAAATAAAATTTCACTGAATAAAACGGTGAAGGACAAATGGGGCCTGCCGGTATTAACCATGGATGCGGAATTGAAGGAGAATGAATTAAAGATGCGTAAAGACATCATTAAGGAATTGGTGGCCATGTTTGAAGCTTCCGGCATAAAAAATATTACCACCTGGGATAAGGATTATAATATTGGCCAGGGAATACACGAAATGGGTTCCGCACGAATGGGCAAGGATCCAAAAACATCGGTACTCAATGCGCACAACCAGGTATGGGATGCACTCAATGTTTTTGTAACCGATGGCGCTGCTATGACGTCCAGCGCTTGTCAAAATCCATCGTTAACGTATATGGCATTAACAGCAAGGGCGGCGGAGTATGCAGTAAGTGAATTGAAGAAGGGAAATATTTAAGGATGGCCCCGGGGATAAAACGAATTATTAATTTTATCCCGGAGTTGGGCCAGGTCAAAAAAAAGTCAACGCATGAAATATCCGGCGGAAACGATTTGTTGCAGGCAATTTATTAAACGTATGTTTTAAAGAAAATAATTATTGTCCGGGCAGAAGTATTTCATGGCAACATCCTTGCATCGCCCTCTTGTACTGAATACCATTGGGCAACATTAATTGCGTTATACCGGGCGGTTCATCAGGCGCAGGTAATGAACTGGCAGAAGCCCTCCCCTGTTGGAACATCCCGGCCTGTGCCGAACTATCGGTATTTTTCGGGAAGAAGCCGGGGGCAAAAATGAGCTGGTCCAATTACTCCACTTTAGTTTACCAGGGTATCGCAAGCGCACCATTCACAATTTTAAAACTTAACCATAAACAATAAATAAATAAAACATGAAACAAAACCTATTATTTTCAGCAATACTTGCTGGCAGTTTTTTCACGGTAAATGCACAAACCGCTAAACCCGAAGACACCGAATATTATACGCCGGTACCCAAAATTGTTACACCTGGAAACTCAGGCGGCCAGGCCCCATCCGATGCGATTGTTTTGTTTGACGGTAAAAACCTGGATCAGTGGGTTGCCGCGAAAGACCCCGCTTCGCCCAATAAATGGACCTTATCAGACAATGTAATGACCGTGAATAAAAGCAACGGCGACCTGCAAACGAAAAGATCATTTTTGGATTTTCAGTTGCACCTGGAATACCTGATCCCTTCAAATATAACAGGTAAAGGGCAGGCCCGTGGAAATAGTGGCATTTTTCTGGCGGCTCTTCCGTGGGGGCCGGGTGGGTACGAGCTGCAGGTACTTGATAACTATAATAATACTACTTACGTAAATGGCCAGGTGGGCAGTATGTATAAGCAAACTCCTCCTTTAGTAAACGTTAGCCGTAAGCCAGGTGAATGGCAGGCTTATGAAGTTATATGGACGGCGCCACGCTTTAATGAAGATGGTTCTTTAAAATCGCCTGCCCGTGTAACGGTTTTGCACAATGGTGTATTGGTACAAAATAATACCCTACTAACAGGTGATACGCCTTACATAGGACAGCCTGCATATAAAAAACATGGAGCTGCACCCATTAAACTACAATCACATGGGGACAAGAGCGAACCGATAAGCTACCGCAATATCTGGGTGAGGGAATTAGGTAACTGATGAATTTATTGGGTGCATCCCAAATTGTCCCTGGCTGGTGGAGCCACCAGCCAGGGCACAACGCCGTGGACGGTATCCTCACTGGCCACGGCTACCAAAGGCAAGCGACAATTATATATACATCATTGTTAACTGTTTGATAAATACAAGATTATATAAAAAAAAATGTTACGCCCTTACAGGGCTTGTCTTATAATTCATTGTTCACGTAGGGCGATGCCCTACGCTATTATATTTTGCCCTTTCAGGGCTTAGGGGGCAACCTCTTAAATTATGAAGCAATACCACCAAGCCCTGAAAGGGCAAAACATTCCAGCACAGGGCAACGCCCTGTGTTAAAA
>JANOTW010000544.1:0-2558 GCA_031416575.1 Ferruginibacter sp. | reverse complement strand
GTCCAGCCCGAACCAAAGTACAGCGATGCAAACAGCCGAAGTTTCAACGTCCAGCCCTGCTTGCACAAAACCCCATGTTAGCAGATGCCCTTCTATCGAGGTGTCCCGTGTCAAGTCTCTATTTCAATTTTATTTTGCATTTTCTTCTTGAATTATTTTTTCTAAATCAAAAAGCTCCGCAACTAATTTATGAACCATCGTACAAGGGTTTTGAGTAGAGTAGTTGTGTTTTCCAGAATACTTTTTTTCAAGGTTTGTGGCGTTCCTTATCGCATCTTCACGACTTCCATGAGTTTCAAGCAATGCAAACATTTCTGTGCTGTTCTTTTTGTATTTGTAATTTTTCAGTCCTTTCTTTTTAAAATTTCCTTCAATTAAATCTTGATATTCTTTCCTGTTAATACCTGTATTATAATAATGGAAGTGAAGAAGATACCAAAGTTCAAAAGCCCCATTAGTCCATGCCGCTTCTACCTTTGGGCTTTTGTTTATGCAAGTTTGAATTGCATTATTAAATGCCTTTGGCTTAAAACTATCTCTATCAAAAACAACCCAAAGTTTATCTATTTTTCTGTTGATTTCCTTTTCCCAATTTGATTTTAATTCCAAAGATTTTTTTACAAGAGATTCGGTATTGTAACCTTCTCCCTCAATGGTAAATTCACATACATCTAAAACACCTTTTGGCAATGCTTCTTTTAATGACTTGAAATAATTTGGTTCGGTCTTTTCTCCTTCGCAAACGATTAAGAAAAATCTGCGTTTAGATTTTGTTTCTTCTAAACGCTTTGACTCTGCCCTGTCATACCTTTTCTTTATGTGGTTCTCTATTTTTACTTTCCTTGCCATTCCTTTACTATTTTTGAGATGTCACCGATAGAAGGAATAGCACCATATCTTCCTTGAATGTAGTCGTTTTCAAAGGAACGGTCTTTACGAACTTTGCTTCCATCTTCCTCACGATATTCAACTAATGAGTATAAGTCGGAAGCTCCGTATTTGTCTTTTTCAATAAAGTAGATTTGGTCTCTCCGATACTTGCCATACGAAAAAAGATTGGTGTCGTGAGTTGTAAAAATTAATTGAGCTTTTTTTGTATTCTCTTTTTCGGAGTTGAATAGTCGGGTAATTGCCAAGGTCATTAAAGGATGTAAGCTTGAATCAAGTTCGTCAATTACTAAAACTCCACCGTCCTGTAAAACATCAAAGATGGGTCCTGAAATATTGAATACTTTATTTGTCCCAGCAGATTCTTGGCTTCTCATATCAAATTCAACTTCTCCTACTGCTTTGTTTTTTTTGTCAAACTTTGGGTGAAGCGTTTTAATGTTGAAACGATATGCTCCTTCCAAATCTTTAATCATGTGCTTAACCAATGCTTCAGGAGTGTCTTCAGGAATATCCTTTGGGTCAAACTTGATTTTATCAACTTTCAAACTTGGAAAACCTAAATCTAATTTTTGGTAAAATTTAGAGAGTTGAGATGCAGTTGAAGTTTTGGAGAGTAGTGAAAATGTTACCATCTCATACGCTTCATGGCTTAAACCAGAAATAGCAATGAAGTTGCTAAACCACTTCATAATTCTTTTTGCAATAACACCATTGAACTGGTCAACAACAGAAAGGAACAGTGCATTGTTCCTCGTTTTCTCTTCTAAGTTTTGTCCTTCTTTATATGTTGTGCTAACTTCAATTCCGTCACCCTCACGAATAAAAAGAAGTTTCTCTGCATTCTTTTTTGATTCATAAAGCCATTCAGCAACAATTTCTTTGTCTGTTACTTCAAAGCCGTAGCGATAACGAACGCCAAGAATTTCAAACAGTATTTCAAAGTGTGAAGGTTTTTTCTCGGTCTCTGTGTTCAACAAGAATGGCGTTACATTCAATGGCTTTGTTGATGATTGATTGAAGGAAAGCATTACAAGTCGTTTCATTGTGCTCATGGCACGAATGAAATTTGACTTTCCACTTGCGTTTGCTCCATAAATAACCGCACCTTTCAATAGGGTGTGTCTATCAGAGATAACGATGTTTGTTTCCTTGTGGTCGCTGATGCTTGAAGCTACCAAACTCAAAGTTTTCTTCTCTCGGAAAGAGAGATAATTGCCGACACTAAATTCAAGTAGCATGATTCTAAATTTTGAGATTATTTCACAATAATACGTAGATTTATTTGTTAATTGCAAATTAATGAGAAATATTCTCAAAATATGGTTGATTTATTTAGATGTTTACTTTTGTAACATTTATCTATACAATGTTCGTTCAAAGCCCATCTCATTAATCTCAGTACTGTCGCCAATAGGGTTTCTGCTAACGAATAGGTATTGCTGCAGGTGTGGAATTCATTGCTCGTCCTGCCCGGAACTGCTGCCCAATATGGATTTAAAAGTACAAGATAATAACTGAAAGTTCATTAGGTCTTATGTATGAGTTAACAGAAGCTCTTATTAATTTTAAGAGTAAAAATCATTCTCTCATTGTAAAACTTAATTCACATGACTAAAGTTAATCAATTGGATTTTACAGGCACAACAATTTATTGTGGCCTGGATGTA
>JANOTW010000543.1:0-4279 GCA_031416575.1 Ferruginibacter sp. | reverse complement strand
GTAAGTTTACCTGCGTAGGTTTACTATACCAGGGGAAATTTGAATTTAAAAAGTTTGTTTTGAATTAAAAAACAGGGGTATCCAAATGATTGCATAAAAATTTGGGTTGCGTATTAGTAGTCAGGAGGGGGACTTTAAATTATTAAAGTAGCGTTCTTTTTAAAGGGGATACATCCACTATAATATTTAAAATTAGTTGATTGACACCGGTTACAAGGCACATACAAGTTTCAAACAGAAATATTGAATGGTTCGGTTTTTGTTGGTTTATTGGATTTTGGATTGGATTTGAATATTATAAACATAAGGTGAACTGTGTCAATCAACTGAATCAAAGATAAATTAGTTTCTAATGCGGCGATAAGCGGAATTGCTCTATTTTTTACCTGTAATAATTACGATGCTATGTGTATTTATGCAATGGGGATAAGTAAAATAACCAGGATGGCTATACGTAAAAACACGGAGTGCGGGTACGCAATATGATATATTTAAAAACGTTATTGTAAAATCAGCCTGATCGTTTAAATCTTGTAGCTGAGGGTTGCCAACCTTCTTTAGACTCTAAATATTTAAAGACTCTTTGCAAAGGTTGGCAACCCTTCAGGCATGGAGCGGCAATTTGGGATGTACTCCCTATCGTTTAAATCTTATTTTCAACTTATTTAATTTACTTTTACAAATACATTTATTACAAATCTTCTAAACTATTGATAAACCCATAACTTTATCTTAGTTTATAGAACACATTCCAATACTTATGCCCATTACAGCCAACCAACTCATTAAAATCGCCATCGCCGATGATCATAAAATATTCCGGGATGGTATAAAAATGGCACTCTCCGGTAAAAAAAATTTAAAAATGCTATGGGAAGCGGAAGATGGCAAGGATATGATGCATAAGATCGCCATTCAAAAGCCCGATGTATTGTTAATGGATATCAGGATGCCCGAAATTGACGGCATCAATGGAATTGAGTTGATCCGTAAAGAACATGATGACATTAAGATAATCGTACTTACCATGTACGATGATCACCAGATGATCAGTAAAATGATGGAAATGGGTGCGAACGCCTACCTTACCAAAACAACAGACCCCGACGAAATTTATGAAGCGATCCTTACCTGCATGAACGAGGATTTTTATTTCAACGACCTGGTTAATAAAGCCGTGATGGGTAAACTGATGCAAAGAAAGAACGTTCGTCATCATTATGGAACCCCTGTAGCTATTCTATTCAACGAAAAGGAAATTAAAATTTTGCAATTACTTTCGGAAGATAAGACCACGGAGGAAATTTCAAAGGTCATATTCCTAAGCCCCCGCACGATAGAAACCATTCGCCAAAATATGAAGAGTAAGGTAAATGCCAAAACCATCGGCGGGCTTTTAATGTACGGTATGCGCAATAAACTGATTGAATAATTATTACTTCCATGGCTGCGTTCCACCGACAGCCGTGGCTGGCGCCCACATCATCAACTCTTAGCGCTAAATTAATTTCGGCCACTGTGATCGGTGGCCCCACCGGCTGCTTCTGGCACATACTAAAGCATTTCCCTTTTTTTAGCGTTTTTCATAAAGGTGCCTGTTCAAATTAAATGAAATTTATTGTTCATTCTTCCTACGCTTAAATACATCTTACTTTCAGGGCCTCTCTAAAAACCTTCCTTATCCTCTCCTTTGGAGAGGAATTAAAGGTGGGGTTAAAACAAAAACACAGGTTTTTAGAGATGCCCTTCAGCGAAGCAATAGTTTGGTACTCCTGAAAAATAAATAGTATTTCCCCCTTTTAGAATATAGGAGCTATTGCCCGTACAATTCCCTGTTTTTATGGTATTTTCCCCATCTAAAACATTAAGTAATTATCCTTACATATATTGCTGAAAATTACCGAGCTTGCACAATATATCTTAGTGGATTTCCTAATGGATTAACCAAATTTTTTTTATGCCAGTTAACGAAACAAATTCAGGCCCTATAAAAGTATTGATAGCAGATGACCATGTTTTATACCGTGCAGGTGTAAAAACAGCTTTAAGTACCAAAAAAGACATAAAAGTGATTGCAGAAGCCGATAACGGCATGCACTTATTGAACATGCTGAAAATAATACAGCCAGACGTAATTTTACTTGATATACAAATGCCAGTGATGGACGGCATAGGAGCTTTGCCGGAAATAAAAAAGAACTGGCCGCACATAAAGGTAATTATGCTTACCATGATGGACGACCATAGCATGATCACCAAGCTGATGGAACTGGGCGCTAACAGCTATTTAAGTAAAACCAGCGATAGCGAAATTATTTATGAAGCCATTAAAACATGTTTTGAACAGGAATATTATTTTAATGCGCTTACCAACCAGGCATTGCTTACCAACCTCAAACAGCGTAACAATATAACGCCCCAAAAATTAGCAGCCCAGGAAGCGAATTTGAACGATAAGGAAATGTTGATTTTGAAATTGATGTGTGAAGAAAAAACCACCAAAGAAATCGCAGACCTGGTTGACCTGAGCCCCCGTACGGTGGAGGCCATTCGTGACAAACTAAAGGTAAAAACCGGCGCTAAAAGTACCGCGGGGCTGATAATGTATGCCGTGAAAAATAATATATTAGACGATGAATTATAGCATGCTGAAATTTTTATAAATTTGTTCTATAAAACGATGATGAAAAAAAGGTCCCTCCGAATTGGCGGGATCTTTTTTTTAGCCTATCCTATACTATACAACGGATAAAAACGTGAATAAAATTTTTTTTGTCCGGGCAGAGTAGCAATGTGTGTCGTCCTTGCATCCCTGTTTGCCTGTGCAAACAGGTAGGGTCCTTCTATACAACCATTCTTTTTTTTGTCCGGGCAGAAGAATTTCAATTAGGCATCGTTGCGTCGCCCTCGTGTACCGGATACCATTGGGGAACTTTAATTGCGTTTTATGTTCGACGCATCAAATTTCTTCGTCGCGTAGGGCAATGTCATTATGTTAATCTCCGTATTTTAGGTTTATTAATTGACGTGGACAAAGTTCCCCAATGGTATCCGGTACACGAGGGCGATGCAACGATGTTCATTCAGGGTTCTGATGCCCGGACAAAAAAAGAAAAAAAGGCATGCACTTTAAACTGCGAAAAGCAAGAAGCCCGGAAGCTATGAACCATGAACCATTATCCATGAACAATCTTCCTTCCTAACTTTACCCCATGAATTATTTCAACTACAATGGAAAAATATATAAAGAAGGTAGCCCAATCATTGGTGCGGATAACCGTGGCCTGCGGTACGGTGATGGTTTGTTTGAAACCATGAAGATGAAAAACGGCCAACTGATCTTTGAGGACGAACATTTCGCCCGCTTATGGAAAGGGTTGCAGGTATTGCAATTTGACATACCCAAACATTTTACAGCGGAGGCGCTGCTACAGGAAATAAGATCATTGGCTAAAAAAAATGATCATGAAACCGCGGCAAGAATAAGGCTGAATATCGTAAGGGGCGATGGTGGATTATATGATCCGAAGAATGCTATGCCTGAATACATAATTCAAACCTGGCCGCTTGCAAAAGATAATGGCGAATGGAACAGTAACGGCCTGGTATTGGGGATTTATGAAGCCGCGAAAAAAAGTTGCGATATACTCGGCAACCTAAAACACAATAACTATCTGCCGTACTTACTGGCCGCCTTGCATGCAAAAAAAGAAAAATGGAATGACGCCATTGTATTGAATACAAGCGGAAGAATATGTGATACCACTATCGCGAATATTTTTATTGTAAAAGACAATGTGGTTTATACGCCGTCTTTAAGTGAGGGTTGTGTAGCCGGCGTAATGCGCAGGATGGTAATAAAAAATATATTAAATGCCAATTGGGAATTGGTGGAGAAAGATTTAAACATAAATGACTTAGTAACGGCGGATGAGGTTTTTTTAACCAACAGCATGTATAATATCAGGTGGGTACAGCGCATTGGTGAAACCACTTATGGGAATGTTGTTACACAAAAAATATTTATCACCATTAGCCCAACCATTTCATAAGTGTGATGTTTAGACGTATAACTATAACACGAATTTTTAGGCACGAATTACACGAATTAATTAAGAAGCAGCTTACAAATTTTGATCTTATGTAAGATTTCAATTTAAGTGGAAGTGCAAACAGGGAAATATGGAAAAAGTAAACATCATTTGGTTTCGCCGCGATCTTCGGTTACACGACAATGCGGCTTTATACCATGCACTAAAATCCGGTGAACCTGTTGTCC
>JANOTW010000542.1:0-2833 GCA_031416575.1 Ferruginibacter sp. | reverse complement strand
CCAAAATAAACTGACGGATAACCAAGTAAATAAATGATGATTAAAAAAATCATTTATTTGAAGATATTATATACCAGCCAACTCATTGCATAAGCCAGGACCGTCATGTAAACCAATTGAACAGTGGGCCATTTCCAGCTCCTCGTTTCTCGCTTTACCACCGCAAGCGTACTCATACACTGCATGGCCAACACATAAAAAACCAGTAAAGACATGCCGGTTGCAAGATCATACACTTTACTGCCATCAGGCCGTACCGCGGCAGCCATTTTTTGCCGCAGGGTGCTGCTGTTTTCATCCGCATTATCCCCTACACTGTATAAGGTAGCCATAGTTCCTACAAATACTTCCCTTGCGGCAAATGAAGTGATCAACGCGATGCCTATTTTCCAATCATACCCCAATGGCCGTATCACAGGCTCTATCGCCTTACCTAAGGTGCCGGCGAAAGAGCTTTGCAGCAATTCGGTTTTGCGTTGTTTGTTCAGTTCATTTTGCTGTAGCGGGTTATTTTTTATAAGCTGTTCATATTTGGCAGTTACAGCGGCCATTTTTTCTTTTGGCCCATACGAACTTAACACCCATAACAAAAGACTGATGACCATTATTATTTTACCGGCTTGAAATACAAATATTTTCGCCTTTTCAACCATCGTGGTCAAAGCATTTTTCCATCTTGGGCTACGATATACCGGTAGTTCCAATATAAAAAAACTTCTTTCCTTAATATTGATAAACCAGCGCATTACAAAAGAAACAACCAGGGCCATCACTGTCCCCAGCAGGTATAATCCCATCATCACCAAACCCTGCATGCTTAAAAAACCAAAATACAATTTAGACGGTATCACCAATGCGATCAAAATAGTATAAACCGGCAGCCGTGCACTGCAGCTCATCAGCGGTGTAACCATAATAGTTAGTAACCGTTCTTTCCTGTTCTCAATATTCCTGGCGCTCATTATGGCGGGTACGGCACAAGCCAGCCCGCTGATCATCGGCATTACGCTTTTGCCATTTAACCCTACTTTTCGCATCAGCTTATCAGTAAGAAAACTGATCCGTGCCATATAGCCGGTATCTTCCAGCAAAGTAATTAACCCGAATAAGATCATTATTTGCGGGATAAATATCAATATGCCACTCAGGCCCGCCACTACTCCGTTTATTAACAGATCGCTCCACCATACTTCAGGTAATACATCGCTAAGCCAACCACCCAGTTTGCCAAAGCTCCACTCAATCGCATCCATGGGGTATTGCGCTATCCAAAATACACTTTGAAATAATAAAAATAAAACAGCCAGTAAAATCAGGTAACCCCATTTTCTATCTAATAATATATTATCCAGCTTTTCGGTAAAGAGGGTTTTTTGCAGCGGATCCGCTTCTACCACGGTTTGGTGCATAATGTGTTTAATGCGGCCATACCGTTGCATGATCTCTTCCGCCTGCGTTTTGGTAGGATTGAACTTGTTTGCTGCTTCAACCGCTTCAATACTGTCCTGTAAAGAACGTGTTAATTTAAAATGCTCATGGTTGATAAGGTAATGCAATGCGGTATAATCGCTGATGCCGGGCAGTAATTTCCTGATTGCTTCTATTGGTTTTTCCGCCAGGGCGTGGTTATTGATAAATTCCCTGGGGGCTTTAAAGTTGGCTATAAAAGTTTGTTCAATAATTTTCTTCAGTTGAGGTATGCCTTTGTTTTTCCTGGGATTAATCATTACTACCGGCACACCAAGCTCTCTTTCCAAACCGTTAATATCAATCTCCGTTCCCTTTTGTTTCGCCAGGTCAATCATGGATAAAGCCACCACTACCGGAATTTTCAGGTCAATGATCTGTGAGCAAAACAATAAATTTCTTTTCAGGTTACTGGCATCCGCAACCAGCAACACCATATCCGGCTTTATATCGTCATCGTGCTTCAGCAAAACTTTATAGGCTACCCATTCGTCTCCGCGTTTGGGATATAGACTGTAAGTGCCGGGCAAATCAATAAGGGTAGCCGTTAGTTTTTCACCAATGCTGCAATGCCCTGTTTTTTTATCAACCGTTACACCGGGAAAATTTCCCACCTTTTGGTTTAAGCCTGTTAAAGCATTAAATAGTGAACTTTTCCCGCTATTGGGGTTGCCCACTAATGCTATGTTTATGTTTTTCGTCAAAATAAAATGTAGTGGCCTCTAAGGATATGGATGCTATCCGGCAGCAGGTTGCAAAAATAACCCCTATCAATGGTTTATAGTTACGAAATTGGAAACATGGTGAATGGTATTGATGCTGTTTGAATAAAAAAGAACCTTATTGTATATCATTAAGGGTTTAATTACTGGCAGGTAAATATTAAATACAATTTATGTCCGGGCGACAGAAAATGCATCAACATCGTTGTGTCATCCTTATCCCGAGTAAGGTTTGTGTGCTGCATCGGGGCTCACTTGTACCGCATACCAATGGGGATCTTTAATTGTGTTTTAAATTAGATCACGGAATTCACATTCAACTTGTTGTACAGAAAATCCAATATTTAATTAAAAGGTATAGGCGTTTAGCTATCCCAGTCTTTCATATCTAAACCACTGCTTGCTAACTTTAAGGTTAAAATATAGTATTAGAACTTTTATTAGGTTTTTCATTTTAAGGCTTTAAATGGGCTGTAAATTCACAATTAAAGCAATTAAATCTTTTAATATACAAATTAATCAGGATGCCTAAGCGCCTATACCTATTAATTAATAACTGTGGATAGCTATATAGTGAAATCAGGTGGGGCTTGTTCAAAAAAAGAAGCCCGAAAATATCGGGCTTAGGGGTTGTATAATCTACT
>JANOTW010000541.1:0-2622 GCA_031416575.1 Ferruginibacter sp. | reverse complement strand
CATTGATTCATTGCCCGGACAAAAAAAATTTTATTCACGTTTTATCCCTTGTGTGGTATAAATAAAAAAAACATGAAATTCAGGATTGCTATTATATTATTTCTGCTGGGTAGCATTTCAGCAAAAAATTTATTGCTTGCACAAACCATTTCAAAAGAGGAATTAACCTTTCTTACATCGGAATGGAAAGGCGAAAGATTTACTGATGGCCGCCCAAAGATTGCTGATAATTTATTGGAAAGGGCAAAGCACATTTACATTGATGATGCCTGGACCGTTTTAAAAAACGAAGGTTATTTCAACCAGTTTGAAGGTAATTGGAAAATGGTGAATGATTCCGTGCCTGTTGTTGGCAGGGCGTTAACTGCGATGTTTATGCCAGGCCGCCCTGATGTAGAAAAAAAAATTAAAGAAAGGGGTACAACGCAACAGGGAAGAAAAGGGAATACCAACTCATGGCCCATTGAAGTATTATCAAAAGGCGATGTGTATGTAGCGGATGGATTTGGAAAAATTGGCGGCGGCACTTTGATGGGTTCTACATTAGCCAATGCTATTTACACAAAGTCGGGCAACGGGGTAATATTCAATGGAGCTGCAAGGGACCTGCAGGAAATAAAAAACATAAAAGGCTTTAATGCTTTTGTCCGGGATTTTCATCCATCATTTTTAGAGGAAATGGTATTAATGGGTTTGAATACACCCATAAGGATTGGGAATGTAACGGTGCTGCCCGGCGACCTGGTGATAGCACAAAGAGAAGGCGTTCTTTTTGTACCGGCTCACCTGGCGGAACAAGTAATCAGTACCGCTGAATTTGTAATACGTAAAGATCAGTTTGGTTTTGAAATGGTACGTACCGGAAAATATACAACCGGCCAGATAGATAGCCAATGGACAGACGAAATCAAAACTGATTTTTTAAAATGGCTGGAGCTACACCCGGAATTAGGAAAGATGACAAGAGCTGAGCTTGATAAAATGATGAGCAAAAGAACATGGTAACTCCAATGTGCTGATTAGCTAATGCGAAAATTGGGAGGCAGAAGGGAGAAGGCAGAAGACAGAAGGCAGAAGACAGACAGCAAACAGCCCTGAAAGGGCGAAATATAATAGCGATGGGCAACGTCCATCGAAGAAGTAATATAATTGGGATAGGCGATAGGCAAAAGCATACGCAGAAGGCAGAAGACAGAAGGGCAAAAACTCATAACTCGTAACTCATAACTCGTAACTCATTATTCATCATTCAACATTCATAATCATGACCCCCTCACAAAAATTCTTAAAAAAAATTGGTTTAAAAGACCAGGACACTATTGAAGAAATAAATGCCCACCCTAAAACCGAAGAGCAGGAAAACAGCCGCCGTTCTTTTTTCAAAAAATCGGCTTTGGGCGGCATTGCTTTAGGAAGTTCTTTTTTGTTTTCACCCATTGAAGATTTGATTGCGCAAAGCACTCAAAAGGTCCCCCGGTATTCAGGCCCGTCTGATTTAAAGATAACCGACATGCGGTATTGTGTAACTACCGTGTTGGGCCGTACGGCAATCATCAGGATTGATACCAACCAGGGCATTTATGGATTGGGGGAAGTGCGGGATGGCGCCGATGTACGATATGCACTGATGCTCAAAAGCCGCATCCTGGGACAGAACCCCTGTAATGTTGAAATGATATTCAAATCACTGAAACAATTTGGTGGCCAGGCCCGCCAGGCGGGTGGGGTATGCGCCGTTGAAATGGCGCTGTGGGATATATGTGGTAAAGCGTTTAATGTGCCGGCGTTTCAATTACTGGGAGGAAGATACAGGGATACAGTTAGAATATATGCGGATACGCCTGAGTCACAAGACCTTGAAGAATTTAAGCAAAAGGTAAGATTCCGCACGATAGACCAGGGATACACCTGGCTTAAAATGGATGTTTCTATCGGAGTATTGAGAAATATTCCGGGAACATTGGTCAATGGCGAATTTTGGGGCAAAGGTTTGGCGCAGTGGCAGGGTGATTACATGTCTTATGCAAATGCAATGCATCCATTTACCGGCATTCAAATAACCGAAAAAGGATTGGAAATTTTGGCTAAACGGGTGGCCGATGTCCGGGCGGTGGTAGGGGATGAAATGCCACTTTCAACAGACCACTATGGGCATTTCGATTTAAACAATATGATACGTTTGGGCAGGTCATTGGAAAAATATCGCCTTGCCTGGGTGGAAGACATGGTTCCCTGGCAATATACCGAACAGCATAAAACAATTACCAATGCCCTTGAGACGCCTACGCTTACCGGTGAAGATATTTACCTGCTCGAAAATTTTAAACCGCTTATTGATACCCATGCGGTAGATATCATACATCCCGACCTGGCCTCATCGGGCGGTCTTTTGGAAACAAAGCGAATAGGGGATTATGCGGAAGAAAAGGGTATTGCCATGGCAATGCACCAGGCCGGCACGCCCGTTTCATTTATGGCAAATGTACATTGCGCCGCGGCCACGCAAAACTTTCTAGCGCTCGAGCATCATTCTGTTGACCTGCCGTGGTGGGAAAGTTTGGTAAAAACTACAGATGGAAGAAAATTGATTACCAAAGGTTTTGCTACCGTTCCACTTACCGC
>JANOTW010000540.1:0-2504 GCA_031416575.1 Ferruginibacter sp. | reverse complement strand
CGGTAAGGCATTTTATTGCCTAACCGGTAGTAATTCAATTTCAAAGCTATATTTATCGGTAGATTTAATTGGCAGGTACATACCAATTCGATATATTCAATCTTTTGAAATGAATCATGCCAAAATATGTACCAGGCAAAGACTTATTTTAATAGCATTGGTGTCCTCACCGACCACAGCCTCAAAACAGAAGCGAAAATTTGAAATGCACCCAAAAAAAGCACAGCAGGCTTTTATTGTTATCTTGTAAAGAATATTTTCAATTTGCCATTTGTTCCAAATGGGCAGGACCAGCATCGAATTCCCATACTTCCTAATGCAGGCCGATATACGCTATTACTTTGCAGGAATGTTGAATGGGCTTGAAGCTCAGTTGTTGGTTGTAGGGAAAATAAATAATGGGGAAACATATAATAATAAACGATTTGAGTTTAATAAGGTGAATATGCTACAATACAATTTTGTTTTAAACTATCATTTTTAGACCGCTATGAATAAGGTAACAAGTTTCGATTCAATATTTGAGCCTGCTTTGATAGCGGAAATGCATCAGTTTGGCGAAATAAAATTTTTTAAAGAAGGCGATATTATAATGGATTATGGTAAATACATCCGTATGATGCCGATCATTATAAAGGGTACCATAAAAGTGCTTCGAATGGATGAATCAGGAAAAGAAATACTGTTGTATTATTTATCCAGCAACGAAAGTTGTTCCATGGCATATAGCTGCTGTGTAGAAGCGAAGAAAAGTGAAGTGAAAGCAATAGCGGAAGAGGATGTTGAATTGATAGCCATACCGCATATCAAATTGGATGAATGGCTCTGTAAATACCCGGGCTGGAAAAACTATATCATGCGTAGTTTTAATGAACGCTTTTTGGAATTGCTGAAATCCATTGAAAGTATCGCTTTCCATAAATTGGATGAACGCCTGATTGCTTACCTGAAAGAGAAACAACGCCTTTCGGGTTCCAGTGTCATTAAAGCATCACACTATCTTATAGCGGATGAATTGGCTACATCAAGGGTGGTAATTTCACGCCTGCTGAAGCAATTGGAAAATGATGGAAAGATTTTGTTGTACAGGAATGAGATAAAACTTTTGTCTTCGTTTGGGTAGCCTTATTGAATATACCCTGCAACGGATAAAAGGGGTGCATACCAAATTGTCGCTTGCCTTGTCATTAGTTAAGTAATAATACTACTCCGCCGCAGCGGATTTAAAATTTCCTTATACTTTTTATATTTTTACAATCATGGCAGCCCGTTGGCTAACGGGCTTAAAAATCCCGTAGGGATGATATGATTGTAGAAATTGAATTACGAAATACAAATCCAAATCCGCTGCGGCGGAGTGACATTATTGGTTACAAAAAATCCCTTAAATAAATGATATTGTTCAAAAGGGGAGGCTTTCTGCCAGTTTATTAACTGCTCCTGATGAACCGCCCGGTATAACGCAATTAAAGTTCCCCAATGGTATGCGGTACAAGAGGGCGATGCAACGATGCTGCTCATTGCTTCACAGCCCGGACAAAAAAATGTATTCACTTTATTATCTGTCGCGAAGTATAATAGTGAACACTGATTTATTGTTACCGAAAATCCACAATTCATATATGTTCATACTTACATCCTAACAGGGTACTATTCTACTGCATATTGGGCAACTTTACCCACGTTGTAATTTCCGAAACATCAGCTCATGTAAAAGGAGGTTGAATTGCTAACGGTTACCATCAGCCGTTATTCATTCATGATAGTTTTGGAAGCGAAGAAGGCTTGCCATTCCAACGATTTTTTTTATAAATATCAGGGTCATCTCCCTGTTATATCCCACGCAGGACGAATTTGGAATGCATCTCACGCTTAATGAGGCGCCACCCCTGGGGGTAACCAACCTTGTCATGAATATTTCCTTTACAACAACTTCAGGATTTCCATGGAATCATGATTCAATTTTGAATAATTAATGAAATAATAATAATAATAAAAACGTTATTGTCATGATTAAAATTGGTATTTGCCTAAGTTGCAATACATTCACCATGCGTTATTAAAAATTGGATGCCCGGCCGTGTTTTAAATAACACCGGATGATAAATAGTGAAATAGGAATTAGAGTAAATAACCTGGCTGCACCAGTGGTGGAATAGGAAAAAATAATCCAGCTTGAAGCAGCAATTTAAACAGCGCAAACGCCGGTGGACGGTATCCTCACCTGCCACAGCTTCAGAAAGAAGCCGAAAATTGTAAATGCACTCAAAGCCTGATTTTAAGATATGATTAGGTTCCCGTTCAATATCAAATGAAAAATATGCCTTCAATTATTAATGTTTCTATAACGGTTATTGGCCTTTTGGTTGTACACACTTCCCAGGCCCAGTATGCGGATACCGTTAAAAACACTCCACCAGGAATTGATACAGCCAGCCTGAAGATCAATTGGCAAAATGCAACAATTAAAAATGCCTATCCGATAAAACCATTAATGATCCCCG
>JANOTW010000539.1:0-8461 GCA_031416575.1 Ferruginibacter sp. | reverse complement strand
CCATTTAATTTGCGGCAGTAGTAACAAGGAAGACACAGGGCTGGAGCCCTGCGCCTGATGGAAGCCTTCGGGCATTTTATTATTTTCCTGTGTGCATGAGAAAGCAAGCCAGTCAATTGTAAGGAAGGGAATAAAATATTTTATCCAAAATCTTATTGGTATCATTTCTTTTTTTTCGATAAGGTATAAGCAACCAATTTCTTACTATTGATGCCAAAATAAATTTTCTCATTTATTTGAATACTGCTTCTTACATCTCCCCAAATATTGAAACCTGATCCGCTTTGTTTGATATAGTTGAAATTACCTTTACCATCCCCGGAGAGCAATATGCCATAATTGGCGTCAAATTTACCAAGCCTGATCTTGGTATGGCTGTTATTGCCACAAAGCAGGAGGTCAGTTTTGCCATCACCATTAAAATCCATTTGGTTAATAGCATACACAGGTGAGTATTGAACCTCTTTCGGTAATTCCGCTATCCTAAATTTTCCTGTTTCACTGCTTAAAAAGCAGGTGGTACCCATGTGATCAGCAACAAGGTGGCCGGCTTCTTTCAATTCATTATTTTGAAAGAGATCTTCCATCGTAACATCGGCATAACTTTTAAAGTTGGAAAATCGCTTGCGAAGGTAAGGTAGTTGGTTAACTAATTCATCCCGGGTAATGTATGGATATCTTTTGTGCTGGATATAAAAACTAAAGACAGGGTCTATGGAACCATTCTTGTCAAAGTCGCCGTAATACATTTCCAGGGGTTCTTTTTCCGAGGCTTTGAATTGTGTATTCAACCCCATATTTCCGATAACAAGGTCAGGCCGGTTATCAGCATTGAAATCCCCCACCGTAATAGTATTCCACCAGCCGGAATAAGATTTGTCAAAATATTGGTTGGAGCTATTAACGAGCTTTTCTTTTTCCATGCGAAAAACAGTTACCGGCATCCATTCACCCACTATCACCAGTTCGTTCTTTTTATCAAGGTCCAGGTCTATCCAGGCAGCATCGGTTATCATTCCCAATTTAGAAAGTTCCGGACATATTTTTTCAGTTTGATCTGAAAAGTTTCCTTTGCCATCATTGATTAGAATAAAACTTTTGGGCGTTTCGGGGTAACGGCCCGGAACCACTCTCCCTCCCACAAAAATATCCGGTGAGCCGTCCCCATTAATGTCCTGAACCCTTACACAGGATTTGCTGCCGCTGATTTCAGGAAGGCCATTACTTTTAAGGAAGTTGTTGTTGCCATCATTAAGATAAAGCCGGTCCCGGAGCAAAACATCCGTTTCGGTAAGATTGTGATAACCTCCGCTGGCAATATAAATATCCGGCTTGCCATCCCCGTTAGCATCAAAGATGGCTATATCCGCATCATGATATGCTTTGTCCTGTTCAAAGGCAGGTATTTTTTTTTCTACAAAGGCCCCTTTTTTTTGTTGTATAAAAACACTGGTAGCCTGCCCGGCCGCACCACCAATCAGCACATCCTCCAGGCCGTCATTGTTCAAATCATATTTCGACATGCAGGGCCCATGATATGAGAATTCACTAATGAGCAGGGGCTGCCTGTTAAAATCATTGATGTTTGAAACCGGGCTTTCGTAATTTATACCGGGTTTAATTTCGGTAAACCATTTTATACCCGGTTTAGCGGTTGATGTTTTATCAAGTGCATCTTTTTCAGCAAGGTTCACAACCTGGTTTGCTTTTATATTATAGAGCTTTTGTACTTTACCACTGCTCCAGGTTATTATCATGGAGTCTGCTTTTTCCGCATTGCCTAAACCGAAATGAAGAGTGAATGATACATTGGAGAGGTAACCCCTTGCAGGGTTTTGTTCGAGGGTTTGTATTTGCCCGTTGTGAAAAATTTTGAGTTTAGCGCCCAGGCCCTGGGTATTCCCTGCATCACCTGTAAGCTGTACCTGTAGATAATGATTGCCATTCAGCCTTTGTGATCCGTTTTTGTAAATAAATGCCGGCTGGTTAATATTATTGACAACAAGGTCAAGGTCCCCATCGTTGTCCAGGTCGGCATAAATAGCCCCATTGCTGTTTGAAGGTTGATTGATGCCCCAGTCCTGGTTCTTGTTTTGAAATTCACCGCCCTTTTTATTTTGAAAAATGTAGTTAACCACATTTGATGATGGCATTTCTTTTATGATATCCATTACATCTTCACGCTGCAACCTCCCTTTTTCCTTAACATATTCATTCATGTAATTAATAAAATCAAGGTTGGTATAATCCCTGTAATATCCATTGGTTACAAAGAGATCTTTCCAGCCATCATTATCGTAATCCGCAAAAAGTGCAGACCAGCTCCAGTCGGTGTTGGATATACCTGCTATCTGTCCTGTTTCACTGAAAGTGCCATTGCCATTATTCAATTGAAGCATGTTTCGCATGTATTGATAATAGAACCCGCTGCGAACATTCAGGTCAAATTTGTCATAGTTATCCGGGGAAAGTAAAAGTTTTTGCCGGTGATTGTCTTCCGGTAGCATATCAAGGGTATAAATATCAGTAAGTCCATCATTGTTGATATCAGCTACATCATTTCCCATGGAAAACTGGCTGTTATGCCCAATGCTGCTTTCGAGTTGATTGGTAAATGTTCCGTTTTTATTATTTACATAGAGATAATCCGGTACTGAATAATCGTTGGAAACATAAAAATCAGGCCATCCATCTTCGTTAAAATCGGAAATACCAAGGCCTAACCCATAACTTAGTTCGGAGCCGTTGATCCCGGAGACTACCGTTACATCTTCAAATTTGCCATTGCTTTGTTTGTATAACCGAAGGCCTTTTTCCGGATTATCCTGTTTGAAAAGTTGAGCGGTATTTACTTCATTGAGCAAGGGCAAATTTTTTGGGTTATGATTGAGCAGCAACATATCAAGGTCACCATCTTTATCATAATCCAGAAAATACGACTGATTGCTGAACCCGGTACTTGCCAGGCCATACGCTGCTGCTTTTTCTTCAAACATTGGGGTTCCCTGGCTGTTGTTACCAGTATTAATAAAAAGTTGATTGGCTCTTTTCGCTGGCGGTAAAGCCCCTGAATAACATAAGTAAATATCCAGTTTACCATCGGCATTAATATCCACCGCATTTATCCCTGTTTTCCAGGGGCCAGGCCGTCCGCCTGCCCCGGATGCCAATGTAATATCCTGGAATTGCATATTGCCTTTATTCATGTAGAATTTATTATCACTCATATTGGAGGTGAAATAAATATCAACCAACCCATCGTTATTGAAATCGCCGGCTGCTACACCGCCCCCGTTGTAGAAATATTCATACATCAGCACATTGGTGTTCAATCCTTCTGTGAGGTTATTATTAAAATCAATATGCGTACCGTCGGATGAGAGCAGGGTAAATAAAGAGTTTGGTGGCTTTGCTGCCGGTTCCGGTTCCTTAGTTCGTTCGGAGCAACTTCCCAGGAAAAAAATAACAAAAAGGATAAAGGAATATTTACCGGGCAATATTCTATCTGTAGCGTGCTTATCCAAATTCATAATTCTTACTAAAATAAAAAAAATCTATGTTGGTTGTTGCCCAACATAGATTTTTTTATTTAATTTAAAACGATTTCTATTATTAGTATCCCGGATTCTGCACCAAAAGGCTATTCCTTTGGGTTTCCTGAAGCGCTATCGGCCTGAAATACATTTTATCCAACCACGTCCTGTCTTCAACGTCATTATTTACTACTGGCAGGTAGGTATAATCAAACTTAGTTTTGTCCTTTCGGTAAGGCACGGGTGCCGTAGCGCCAGCTTTCAGTCTGCCTTCTACGTATATAAAACTTGTTTTTCTGCCTAAGGTTGTCGCTGCAATCATCCAGCGCCGGGCATCAAACAGGCGTTGTTCTTCCAGTGCCATTTCTATCCTGCGTTCGTTACGGTAAAGTTGCCGAAGTGCATCTCCTGATGCGGTTATTTCTGGCATGCCCGCCCTAAAACGTATTTTATTTAACCAGGTACGGGCTTCCACGTCTAACCCTAATTCAATACTAGCCTCTACATAATTAAGAAGTGCTTCTGTATAACGGAAATAAGGCCATGGTACTGTCTGCCTTCCACTATTGTCACGAAGGGAATTATCAGGATCAATAAATTTACGGAAGTAATAACCCGCAAAGCTACCGTTCCAGTTTTCAATAGGTCCCTGGCGTGTGTCAAGGCCAACAATTTTAGTAGTACCAGCAAAGTAAGTACCCGTTTGTATCTCATTTGCAGGATCTTCTGATCTGCCACGGGGTTTCCATGGTGCGCCATCATACAACACAGAAACATAGAACCGTGGATCCCTGTTTGTATATGGGTCGGCTTTATGGGTGGGATTATTCCAGTTAAACTTAGTTCCGTCCATCATCTGGTAATCATCCACAAACTCCTGTATAGGAGTATTGCCCGCCCAATTATTGTAACCATTAGGACCCTGGCGGAGACCATGCTGTTGGGCGCCCTCCAGCCTGTCAAGGGTAAAAGTTCTTACAAACAATAACTCATTCGTGGAAGCTACGGCCGCATCGGCATCAGGGTGCTTGCTGGCACCACCCATGGCTATGGATAAATAATTCTTCCGGCCTTCTTCAAACGATGCCTGGGCAGTCATACCGGTTTTGTACCCTGACCCTGCAGCATCCAATACAGCCTTTGCGGCATCTTTGGCAGCTTGCCAACGTGCTGTACGGTCACCACTTACAAAGCCTAACAATTCTGGTTTGGCAAAGGCAGAAATTACACTTGATTTTGCTTTAGCGGTTGGCATATCATGCAAATCGCTTGCATCGTATAATAACTGCCGCGATTTTAAAGCCAGTGCACTAAGATCCGAGGCCCTGCCCCTCACCTTCGATTTACCGGTCAACAAGGTACGGGCAGCATCACTCTCCTTTATTATAAAATCACTAACTTCTGCATATGTGTTACGAGCTACTTTATAGTCTTCGTTCAGGCCATATATTTTTGTAACAAGCGGAACGCTTCCATAAAACCGGAGTAGCTGGTGATAGAAGTAAGCCCTTAGGAAACGGGACTCACCCATTAACCGGTCTTTTAAAGGTTGATTGACAAATGTGGCCTTCGGTATATTTTCAATGGCAAGATTAGTGGAACGAATGAAATTATACAGATCTAACCAGTTAGTATGCCGGTTTACCCACCCGGTGTTACCTGGGTCCATAGATCCGTTGTTCACCGTATTAATGTTTCTTCCGGCATGTGTAAAAATGGCTTCATCTGATATAGAAGCCAGCATTTGCTCGTCAAACCCGCCTTCATATAAACCACCGTAGATGCCGTTTACAAAAGCCTCGGTAAAAGCAGGATCTGTCCAGGTTAAACTAGATTGTACCTGGTTGAGAGGCACGGTGTTTAAAAAATCCTTGTTACAGGCAGTGAGCGTGCTGCCCACCACTAATAATAAGATTATTGCTTTATTTGTTATCTTTCTCATTGTTATTTTTTTAAAAGGTTACACGTGCACCGAAACTGAGGATTCTTGATTGGGGATAAGCATATCCGTTACTGGCAATGGTTTCAGGATCCCAGAACCCAAATTTTTCCCAGGTAACAAGGTTTAACCCGCTAACATATAACCGCATGCGGCTAATGCCAATACGCTGGCCAATGTTGGAAGCAAGTGTATATCCTATTTCAAAGTTTTTAAATCGTACATAATTATTTGCCCTGAGCCAGTATGTATTATTCGCATTATTACCTGCATAATACCTGTTGTTTCTGCTTACCAGCCGTGGATCCGTGCTGCTGGGGTTTTGAATAGACCAACGGTTGTTGTAACTCCAATTAAGGTAATTCCCAAATTCACCTGTTTCATTAAAATTCAAAAACTGCAAACCTCCGAATGCACCCTGAAAAAGAGCTGACAAGTCGAAATTCTTATAGGTCACATTAATATTAAGGCCTCCGGTGAATCTTGGGTCACGCGTTTTATCCATTCTTACCTGGTCCAGGTTAGTGATTTTACCATCTGGTGTACCATTTGGTCCGGAAATATCCTTAAACTTCATATCGCCGGGCCTTAAGCTTCTTTCAATAGCGCTATAGTCAATTTTATTACCGGTAATCTCAGCAGCGTCCTTAAATACCCCATCATATTGATAAACTAGAAATGCCCCGCCGCTTGTTCCAAAAGTTTGTCCTGTTAATCTTTGATGAGCCGGTACCCCTGGGTTTTCATCCCAGAAGGTGATCTTGTTTTTTGAATAACCTCCATTCACACTTACGTTGAAGGTTAAATCCTTGCGCACCTGGCCATTATAACCTACTCTAAATTCCCAGCCTGTATTTTCCAGCTCCCCCAGATTTTTTGGAGGCAGCCTTGTCGCAATACCACTGCTCCATGGGACAGATCCCTGAGGTTCAATTAACATTTGTTTACGTATATTTTTAAACACGTCAAATTCAAAGAATATTTTATTGTTCAGTATTGTCCCTTCCAATCCTATATTATAATTATTGGCTACTTCCCATGTAAAATTTGGATTGTGCACACGTGGCTCTGTAAGTGTGCTAACTATTTGCCCGTTAATTACCTGGGCTGTACCCAGATTATATAAAGGCAAATAGGCAAATTCCTGCAAAACACCATTAAAATCAACCCTGTCATTTCCCATTTGCCCGTAAGAAGCCCGGAGTTTTAAATTATTAAATAACCTTACGTTCTCAAAGAACTTTTCCTTTGTAACATTCCAGCCTACCAATACCCCTGGGAAAAATCCAAAACGACCTACTTCGGGGAAGATATAAGAACCATCATATCGCCATAGGAATTCCGCAAGATATTTTTCCTTGTAGTTATAAGCCACACGGCCAAAGTAACTTAAACGTGCCTGCTTACCAAAGATGCTTGTGCCCGAACTTAAGTTATTACCTGCATCCTGCTGTGCAGGTACACCAACAATAAACTGGTCAACAAGGGGTGAAATAAAGTTTCTTCTGAAGGCAAAGAAGTTATCGCCTTCCCTTGTTTCTTTTTGAATACCGGCCAAAAAGGAAATGTTATGGTTTTTGAACGAACGGTCATAGTTAACCATACCGGTAAGCGCAATGCGCAACTCTTCTTCATCGGTCATCCTAAGCTGAGGATCAGGAAATGTGGAACGCACCTGCCTTGTCAGCTTTGGGGTTTTTCCATCAGCTTCGTATGATACTTTATCCCAGGAGTATAACGACCATGGTTTCTGCCACCGCTTGGTACGTCCATTAAATTTATCTACCGCGCCTTGAAGCGTAATTTTCAAACCCTCAATCCATGGATTACGAATTTCCACCTGACCGTTGGTTTGAAAATAATCTCGTTTGTTTCTGTCGTAACCGGTTTCTCCTGTGGTAATTAATACAGGGTTTTGACCATTTTCAATATCAATACCAGCCTCTCCATTTGGCCAAACCGCCACTTCTGTGGGTTTGCCACGAACCAGCATTCTGAAAATAGTGCCAGCGTCTGATATAGGAAAGGCACGAGCCTCCTGGCGGGCTGTTATCCCAATGTTGGCGGTGATATATTTATTTACCTTGGCATCAATGTTAATGCGCATATCATACTGCTTATAGCTGGTTGCAGAATTCTTATAATAAGCATCCTGGTTTTGATAACCTACAGAGGAAAGGAACCGGATATTTTCTGTGCCCCCGCTTACCTGCAAGCTATGTTGTGTTTGCGCCGACCAATCCTTAAAAACTGTGCTATACCAGTCTGTATTCGGATGCGTTAACGGACTGCTATTATTGCTGAATTTTTGAATATCCTCTGCAGTATAAGTTGCATTTACTTTTGCTCCATTGTCAGTCCGGGTATATGAACCCGTTGTTCTAAAGGATTCCAATGCTGCTGACCATTGCTGGTAAGGCACATCGCTGAATATTTTTTGTTCATTAAGTAATTCGGCATATTGAACGGAGCTACTCATTTTAGGTACAACAGTTGGTTGCAGGTAGCCACGATTAAAATCATACGATACAGTGGGCTTGCCCACTTTACCTTGTTTTGTAGTAACCAGGATGACACCGTTTGCAGCCCTTGCCCCGTATATAGCCGCGGATGCATCCTTCAATACTGACATGCTTTCTATATCAGCAGGGTTCAGGCGGTCAATTCCACCTGCACGATCAGGTACACCATCTATTACAATCAATGGACCACTGTTACCCATCGTATTAGTACCACGGATACGAATTACAGAACCGTCATTGCCTGGTTCACCTGTACGCTGCAAGGCCGTGACACCGGGCAAACGTCCAGCCAGGGAATTAGAAAGATTAAGGGTTGGGGATTTATCCAGATCTGAACCCTTTATGGTAGCTACAGAGCCGGTAACTGTTACCTTTTTTTGTGTAGCATACCCTACTACAACTACTTCGTTCATCTGGTTTGCAGCAACAACAAGGTCAATTGCAAAATTAGTGTTATTACCCACTAC
>JANOTW010000538.1:0-13852 GCA_031416575.1 Ferruginibacter sp. | reverse complement strand
TGAACCTTCAAATTTCCCCGATCGCTTTTCGGCAGCCTTTTTCATAAGGCAATTCCCTGCCATTGATCTTGTGAGTAGCTGCACTATTCATAGCTTGGCTGACCGTATTAGTATTTTGCATTGCACCCTGGCCTGATTTCTTTTTATTTCTTATCATAGTTCCTTATCAATGCTTCCGGTTCCGCTGCGTTGTGTAATATCACCAGGCCGCAATTTTTTTAATCCATTTTCAAAATCTTTTTATCGCATAAACAGATCCCCAATGAATTATATTAAAAATTGTCATCTTCCAAATCGAAATCATTATCCTCTTTAACCGGGTTTGTTTTTGACATACCGTAAGGCCATTCATCGCCCGCAAAAGTAATGTGCTTACAAAATTGCAGCATTTTAATGCGATTAAAATATACCCGGTAAATTATGTTTATGCGGCTGGATAAAATATATTGTATATCGTAAAAGCATTATTATTAATAACCTGCTATTAAATATAAAATAACCGGCACGTGTACTTGCATTTGTCATAATTAGATAGTATGGTGGCATCCTAATTCATTCCTACGAATTATCCCTTCATTGCTTTTCACAATTTTTTGTTGACTGTTATTATTAAATGAATTTGTCAGTTATACTGCTTTGTTGTTAGGTGTTGTGTTTATGGTTGTATAAATCAAACATGAATTTTAAACTCCATTAATGGGAGCATAATATCCTATTGACTTTCTTGAAAGAAAAATGTTGAATAATTATAAACCGGGTAGCCGAAAACGGAATTTAGAGTAAGCGAATAAATACTATTTTTATGATATACCAATTCTGGATCATTTTTGCTATTCTCTTTTTTTCTATTATCATTTTCGATAAAAAATATTGCATGCTTCGGGATATAAGCAGAGCTCCCGGACATCAGCCATATAGTTGGGCAAGAGTACAACTTGCGTGGTGGACCGTAATTGTACTTTCCTCGTTTATTGCCATACTCTGGGATAAAGGCGTAGCACCTACTTTAAATTCTTCGACTGTGATATTGCTTGGTATTAGTGCCGCTACAACAGCAACGGCCAGGGTAATTGATATATCAGACCAGGAAAGTCTCAACCGGAGACACCAGGATGATTTTGGACAAAATTTCTTTCTTGACATTTTATCCGATCAAAATGGTGTAAGTGTTCATAGGTTTCAGACTATTGTTTTTAATGCAGTCTTTGGAACATGGTTTATACACGCTGTCTTAAATAATCTGATAAATGATGACTGTAGTATGTATGGTTATGATGCTGGATTACTTGCGGATTGTTTAAAAACCAAGATTAATTACATAATGCCACCAATAACTGACAATAACCTTATACTTCTGGGACTAAGTTCAGCTACTTATGCAGCATTGAAAATGACAGAGAATAAATCTGGGGAAATAATTGCTGAAAAAAAAGTCGCTGGTTCACAGGATACAACCGAAGTTGAACCGGATGGAAGTGTTGGATAAATACTTAATAAAATCAATTTTAGTTTATGGAAACTCAAGGCAAATTTATATTAATGAAAGCTGATGAATTTCAGCAATTTTTAATTAGCACAGTTGTTACAAGAAATATTACCCGTATACAAAACCATCACACCTTTATTCCATCCTACAGAAATTTTAATGGTGTGAACCATTTTGAAAAAATGAAAGCGATGGAGGCTAATCATATTTCAAGAGGCTTTGGAGGAATCGCTCAACATATAACTACGTTCCCTGACGGTAAAATAGGATTGGGAAGGAGTATGGAAGAAAAGCCTACATGCATAGGAAAAGCTAATACAGGAGGACTCTGTATTGAAAATCTTGGAGATTTTGATTCCGGGCATGATCAAATGACAACTGAACAACGTGAAACAATTATCAAAGTGAATGCTTTGCTATGTTTTAAATTTAATCTTACTCCAGGCATTCAAACAATAGTTTATCATCATTGGTTTCGGCTATCTAACGGATTCAGGGATGGAGGAAAAAACGATGGAGACCATAAATCATGTCCTGGCACCAGCTTCTTTGGGGGAAATACAGAAGCAGCATTTACAGGCAACTTATTACCCTTGATAGTTGCGTCTTTGAGTAGTATTAGCACTAACATAAATAATCAATTGCCTTCAGTGCAAGTAGGCATTGTAAAAGCCCGGTTGCTGAATGTCAGAACCGGACCTGATAAAACATTTTCCATTATTGATAAATTAAAAGAGAATGACACAGTTTCTATTTTAGAGACTAATGGGGAATGGGATAGAATTGGTCAGGCAAGGTGGGTTAATGCAAATTTTATTGCTATTAGGTAAGGTAAATAGATATAGTAAATGAACTAACAGAATAATAAAGATAATTATGGAAAAAATTATTCAAATTGTTACGGTTTTATTTATTCTCAGTATGATTTTCGAAAGAATAAACGAATTTCTGAAGAAATATTTGTCATGCAAAAAGGTTGTAGGAGTAGGATGGTATATAGTAGGTGATACAACTACAAAGTTTCCAGCCGGATCGAAAGAAGAGAAAAGAAGAGAATACAGAATTCTGAAAATGAATTTGTTTATTGGATTTTTAACTTCGTTTTTAGCCCATGCAAGTTTTTTCGATTTATTAAGGAATATTGATAATCCTGGAAAAGTTATAGGATGGCCAGATTTATCAATAGTTATTTCGGGAAATATAAATTTTGGAACTCCATTTCAATTTGTGATCGGCTGTCTTTTTACCGGAGCTTTTATTAGTATGGGTTCAAAGTTTTGGCATGATTTATTAGACCTACTACTTTATACAAAGAATTTGAAAGAGAAACTTAGTCAAGCCGAAACTTATAAATTCGATAAGTTAGAAGATTTAGATCAATGGCTAAATGTAACTCAAAGTGATGTTGTAAAAAAAGTGTTCGATGAAAACAAAGAGGTTTTAAAAAATCTAAAAAATGTTATCTCTGTAGCCATAGAGAACGATGCTCAAAACAATAGGTTTATCAAAGTGGTCATCAGCGACCAGGATACACATCTGATTCCCAAATCCCTTCCTTATCAATTATCAAATGGAATCACAGTCCCAGTGAATATCAAAATAGTTACTTCCAGCCCGATCATGACACAGGTAAAACCGCTGGATGATATTACAAATGAAAAAAGAGCTAATAGCTATGGATCTTTTGGATGTATGGTCTGTTTTAAAAACGATAGAAATCAAAATCCGATGTTGCTCAGTTGCTACCATGTGTTGAAAAGCAGCAGGCATGATTTCGATAGTTTTTCTGTTATAGGAGAAGAACAAATTATAAGTCCTCATAACACAAACTCATTCATTGGGCGCTTAAGATTTGGGGTTCGGAGCAATGAGATCGATGCAGCAATAATGGATGTTATCGACGGTACTTTGATTAATAATTTATTACCCTCGGGTGCTAGCATTTCCGGATACAGGGAATTAAAATATGAAGAGCAATTCAATAACATTGCTGTAATGGTTTATGGAGCAAATGCAAAGAATGGCGGTGGCACTAAAGGATTTATCCGCTCCATGTTCAATTATGCCACTATTAACTATTCCATTAATGGACAAACAGTGCCATGGGATCTATATAATCTTATAGCTATCTCTGATGCAGGCGGAAATGCGATCACACTACCGGGAGATTCAGGAGCCGCAGTACTCGATGTTAATAATAAGATAGTCGGTATGGTGGTCGGGGGAAGCAACCAATTCACGTATGCCATACCTATTATAACCATTCTTAATTATTTAAACTTAAAAGTTCTATAAAATGAAATACTCATTCTTATTTACTATCCTGTTCATTTTCACAGTGTGCTTCAATGTAACTGCAAATGCCCAGCCGCAAAAAAGAACAGTCAAATATATTCCTCCTGTTGGAGCAACCGCGGCAGCATTAAAGTTTGACAAGGCGGGAACACTTTCTGATACCGCTTCTGCATTGAACAATGAAGACTTGGAAATAACATTGACTTCTGTGCCGACTGCCGGAGCTGGAGCTGTCACCATTGTAAATCTCGAATTTCCAAATGCCACAAGGCAAACTGTTCATAAGGTGCCTTCAGCAGTAGCTCCGGGCACCTATAAATTCCTAATCAGTAAAGCCGAGTTAGGGCCTCTCGTTACTGATGGTTTAAATTTAAATTTTAAAAAAAGCGATTCGAACTTTCTTGTAGCAACTCCCATAAAATTAGAAGTTAAAAACCCGCCACCACCTCCACCTGCAGGTGCAGGTACATTGAAAAACCGCCAGCAAATAATTGACAGCTTAAAAGGACGTGGGAGGTTCAGAAACCCTTATGATTATAAGAACAATAAGGTCTACCTCTATTTCGATGCCAATGGAAAGCTTCTAAATCATTTACCTGTAAATATTGATCAAAATGACCAGTTCATTATAACGATCGTATGTCAAAAAGGTGATGAGAATTTATATAGTCTTAATATATCGGAAGGAGACTATGCAGCAAACGATTTAGTAATCAGGCCTCATGATGGTATCAATGCAGCAACTGGAATAGTGGCGCAGTCCAGTGAGGGCACATCTGTTTTAGCATACACAGTTACTACAATAATACATGAACCTGTAACTACCGAAAGATTCCAGTTTCAAATTGCATATGACGATTCTGTTCGTAATCATGTTATTACACATTCCGATCCACATTCAATCAGGATAAATAAATTATATCATGTAGGCGTCGGCGTTTCAATTGTATCAAGTGGGCTTGAAAACCCTGGTTTCAAAACTTTTTATAATGGTACAGATACTACTATACAGGCATTTAATACTGGTAGAAGAACAATTTTTACTTTTAATGTTATATGGTATTGGAGTATATTACAACAAAAAAAGGAAGGCAGTGTTGTTACAAATGGGCGTGATATTTTAAAAGATGAGCCAACGTTTTCCTGGACAAGAATTTTTCCTACCGCTGGGGTATCATTTGATAAAGATTTTAAAGAAAACATTTTTCTGGGAGCTGTTTATGAGTTTGCTCGTGGAGGCAGTATAATTGCTGGCATGCACTATGGCAAGGTCAATGTATTGGCAGACAAGAACTTTAAATTAGGTGAAACAAGGTTCTCTGGAACTGATAATACCATTAAGCTTGATAGTAAGTACAAGGCAGGTTTTTTTATTGGCATTAATGTAGATACGAGAATTATAAACGTATTATTCAGCAGGAATTGAATGTATAGTTCAAAATACATCTTTTACATTAAACAATTATTGTCAATTTTAAATAACTATTGTACTTAACATAGGTGCAAATGAAACATAGAATTCTATTTCCAATAGGAATCACACTTTAGTTATTATAAGAATTTATGTATGTACTTCATACAAATTGTCCCGGCGGGGTTTTCATGGCAAAGCAAAGTGCGGAAGGATGAAACCCTGACGTTTAAGGCAATTTAAAATTTAAGGTGCTCATGCCTGCAATTTAAAGAATTCTACAAATCCTAATGCAATGCAGTTATAAATTCTAAAGGTTGGGTGCAAAATATTTATAGTTTTTTTATACGGCAGAGTTTCACAGATAGTGTTTCATAATTTGAAGTGTATACTTTGAAAACCCTTCGGGGATATAAGTCGAAGCGATTCTCATGGAGGGTTTGATAACGATCCGTTTACTTTGAATTCTGTGCTGTACAGAATCCTTGGTAAAAAACCGACCAGGTTATTTGATGCAAGGGATCTACAGTTTTAAAACAACAATCAGATAAAAGGATTTACAATTATTAAGGAAGGTAAACAAAAAAAAATCATGTAATTAAATAACTAACAATATGGCAGTCATAAAATTCGGGACAAAGCAAATAAATAACCCCACACCGGCAGGTATAAATCTTATAGCCAGAGTTTTTACTGTAGTAGCAGGAATTTTTTTGGGGTGGATGCAAACGAATAATATTATTGAGGTTCATTCACAGGGAACAATCAGCAGTATATTGGGCCTTCTGCTGGCTATTATAAACGGGATTGCACCTTTGTTTGGGGTAAATACAACTCAAACGGCCATCCCAACTAAAGATGTTTCAGCAATGACAACCTGAAAATTGGTGGATGAAACTGGATATATCATGATCAATATTTTTAACCATAAATTTTAAATATTATGGGAATGATTAAAGACTTATGGGAAATTGGAAAAGAGCTTTTTGACATCTCTGATAAATTAAAAAAACAGGACAAAGAAAAATGAGAATCGCTTTCCATACTTCTTGGACACATAGGTGATGTAATCAAAGACACCTACGAAAAGCTGTCAAACAATATTTATCCTGGTGGTAATTGTGAGCAATTAGATGTATTCAGCGGAGCATTGTATAAAGAAACGATTGATATTTTGGGAGAGCCAAAAGCAAAAATACTTTCTCAAAAATTAAAACAGGCGCATGAAGTGGAAAGATTATTAGGTGAGTTGCAAAATGGAACGGTTGATAAAAAAGAATTAATACTGCTGGATACAACTTCAGGGTATTTTATTGCGGTATCTAAATTGTTATTAGTGTAACCTTCGTTTATGAGACAGGCAACAAACCAAAAAAAATAAAGTAAAATTTTAATTCTAAGCTGTATGCCACAAGAACTTACTGTTGACAAATTCATTAATAATGATGTTGTAAAAAAATGTCTCAAAGATTTGCAAGAGGCATTTCCTCCCGGGGGGAAATCCTTAATTGTTTCTGATGTTTTAGACAATGACGGTCATCAATATGTAAATCTTGTTCAAAAGGGTGGAGGTGTATTAGGCGTTGCGTTGGTAGGCTATACTTATATCCTGGAGCAGATGAATATTCGTTTCATCAGGCTTGCCGGCACCAGCGCAGGCGCTATAAACACTGCTTTAATGGTAGTTACAGGAACTAAACAGGATGCCAAATCTATTCCGGTTTTAGATGCTATTTGTAAACTAAAATTTATTGATCTTGTAGATGGCCATCCTGCTGCCCGCTGGATAATAAGCAAGTTTATTACACATGAGGATTTTGGGAGTAAGGTTAAAAAATGGATCAGCGCAATTCTGTTAACACTTGCCCTGTTGCTGGCAGGCAATTTCATCTTTCTTGGATTGCAGCATGCAGTACCGTGGGTATCATTTCTTACAAAACTGTTTTTTGTTCTCACGGGTCTTTGTTTATTGTTTATCTGTGCCATCGTGGCTTATATAGCCACTTTATTAAAGCGCCTTAAAAATTCAGGCTTTGGTATTAACCCCGGAGATTTTTTTTACGACTGGATAAAAAAACTGCTTATTGTAAATGGTGTAAAGACAGTTACAGATCTGAACCGTAAGGCTTCAGCGCCTGTTGCAGGGCTTCATTTACGGGTCCCAAATCCTGAAGAACTAAATGGATTAGATGGGGATGTAACTTTTATAACCTCCGAATTAGTATCTCAAAACAAAATTCAGTTTCCTGAAATGTGGAACCTCTTCAGAAAAAATATGGATGATCTGCAGCCGGCAGGTTTTATAAGGGCCTCCATGTCCATCCCGGTTTTTTTTGAATCTTATTTTATCAATGATATTCCATGCACTGATGAGGATGTAAAAAAGATCTGGCTTGAAAAATTTGATGAGAAAGATCCTCCCTCTACTGCCCGTTTTGTTGACGGAGGTATTTTATCCAATTTTCCGATAAACCTTTTTTATAATCCAAAAGTTGTTACCCCAAGGCTTCCGTCTTTTGGTATTGATCTGGATGACAGCGAGCCGGACGATAAAAGTAAACACGCAGAAAGCTGGAGCCTGCTGGGTTATTTTGGAAGAATATTCAACACCATCAGGTTTTACTACGACAAAGATTTTTTAATAAAGAATAAAGTATTAAAAAAAGGGATTGGAACCATTCATTTGCGGGGTTATAACTGGCTCAACTTCTTTTTAAGTGATAAGGATAAAATAGACATGTTTGCCAAAGGCGCAGAAGCTGCTAAAGAGTTTCTTATAAATTTTAATTGGGAAGACTATAAAGCTGATCGTATTGAAATGAAACAAAAATTAGATAAAGAGCAATTACCAAATAAACCTGAAAATTAAATATATATGTCAGTAGCAATAATTAGCTGGGCAATGTTCTGTATGGCATTTGGTTTAATGCTTTTACTAACTTTTATCATGAGCCTGCAGAGCTTACATTTTTATACCAAAGATGTGGTAGTAAAAAAGTTTAGTATTATGGACCTTGAAATGCCTGCAACATCCACAGAATTGGTAAACCTTATTAAAGGCTTATATAAACTCCCCGAACAAAAGTCAAAAAAAGCAATTAGCGCATTAAAAGGACAGTTGTATATTGATTTTCTGTTTATGCCTTGTGCTTATGGAGCTATATTTTTATTATGCATGCTGGTATCAGCTAAAATGCAATTGTCTTTTGGGATTAATATATTTATGATACTTGCGTGGCTGCAACTGATACCCTGGCTTTGTGACATCATTGAAAATATTTACCTGCTTCGCAAGATTAATCCCGAGCCTGTTTTATCAAGCCCTTCTGTTCACAAGGCTTATTTACTGATGGAAGCTTTTAAATGGGGAATTGCATTAACGGCAACTATTTGTGCCATTGCCGCTATTTGTTATTTCTGGCTTGCGGGACATTATACTTTGCATGCGTTATATTATCTGCTGATCATTGGCGGAGAAATTATATTGTTTTTGATACTTGGCAAAGTCTTTTTAAAAAATAAAAACAACGAGATGAAATAGAAAACACCAGCAAATAGGGGCAACTCAGTTTATACCTGAACCCAATCCACTGCAATAAAATCTATCTCCCTCCGTGGCCGGTGTCTTCACCAACCTTATACTTTAGAGGGAATCCAACAATTCAATTTGCCTACAAATTCGATAGACTCGTTTTAATTGATTATTCCCGGAAAATTCCATTTTTGAATATGCTGCATTAATTAAAATGAGGTCGGCCAAACCAGCCATGAGTGCTTTAAAGCAGGCATTTGGAACTACGACAAATCATGAGTTATATATTTAGAGTAATCAGTTTAATTCCACTAAAGCAATATTTGAAAAAATTCCGTTATGCTGTTTTTTTTTGCTTAACAAATTTAATTCTCATCATTAACAAACTTCATTATGGGAAAAGTATTTGAATCCTTAACATCCGGCATCAGGTATTTCCTTGAGTTCCTTTTTAATCACTTTTATACTATGTTAAAGGATCTCTGGAAGGCTAAAAGTGACATTCAGTTCAGATACCTGATGAATGATTTCACGGCGGTATTGAGAAGTGCGGGAATGTTTGCTTTCTTCAATTTTGTTGCATTGATCGTATTCACTGTGCTGCCGCAGGGGAAAGACATTTTGCTGATCATTGCTGAAGATATTATACCATGGTTCATCTACAAACCCGGTTGTTACGGGGTTCCAATGAAGGTAATTTAAGCGTTGGTTGTACATTTCTGTTGTATCCAACAATACAGGATGGTTCCCGTGTTCCCAAAATTTGTATCTGAAATTACTGCTGCTTTTCCTTCCTGCTTCCTCAAAGGTATGCAGCAGGTGTTCCCGCTGCTTTCTTTTTTATTGTTGATAATTGCATCTATTAATTTCATGGCGGTAAAACTTTTTATATTCCGCCATATCAATCCCAGGTCTTTGCCTTCTTTACAACTGCAAATTGTATGCAGGTGATTGGTCATTAAAACCCTGGCATGTACATTTAAACCCTGGTTGTCCTGGCAGTGCCGGATGCTATCCAGTAATATTGTTTTATACATTTCCCTTGTAAATATATCCTTCCAGCCCACAACTGTCGAGGTTGTAAAATACACTGCATTGTTATCCACAAACTTATACCTGGTACTCATTCTGTTTTATTTGTATAAACATAAACAAACTTTATAAAAGGCTGTGGTAATTATTTATGCGTTATCAAAACAGTAAAACCTGTGAATGATTGTTTCAAATTGAACCAGTAGCAACAAACATACATTGCGCAGCAAAACGGCATCTATTTATAGTTGGTAGATAATTCTACCGCAATCAGTAATAACAAAGAAGACACAGGACGGAGTCCTGCGCCTGATTGGTATTTTTAAAGGCTTTGATTGTTTTGGTGCAATGGATACAGATAGTCTTGCAGGTTCAATAAGAGAGGCAGTAGGTAAGTTCATTGCATCCAATTACAAAGCAACAAGGCTCATTATACACTTCTACAAAGACCTTAGTAAAAAAGAACTCAAACCAATCATTGACACACTCCATGCTTTGGGTTTGCCTATACCAGTAATAGTTGTTACCATCAATAAAACAGAAAGCAAAGAGTTGTTGGCATTTGATATAGACAATGAAAAACTAATGCCTTACAGTGGCACTATTGTAAAAGTAGCACCCAAAGAATATTTACTATTCAACAATACAAGATACGAAGCAACATCAGCACCAACAGTCAGGGAACATCATTTTCCTGTGAAGATTTCTTTCTTTAGTTCACAAGCTGAGTTAGTAGAAGACCCGGCAACAATAAACCAACTCAGTGACCAGGTTTATCAGTTCAGTAGAATGTATTGGAAAAGTGTAAGCCAACAAAACCTACCAGTTACAATTAAGTATCCTGAGATGGTGGCAGAAATATTCCCTTTTTTCACACATGATAAGCTACCTGATTTCGGAAAAGAAAGCCTTTGGTTTTTGTAAAGCAATATTTTATTGATACAAATTATTTGGGCATTCCCCTACGGGTCGGGCTTTCCGCTGCAATCTTTTTTGAAACAAAAAAGGATTTCCGCTACAATCCCTAATGCAAAGAGAAGCGGTGTTCGTTCCTCACGACGAGTCATGCAGTGTCCTTCCCACAAAGCTAACGCTACCACTGCACCTGCGGTATAGCCGCCATTTTTAACTGCCATACTTTTTTTAAAGGGAACTATACTTTCCGTGTCGGAAGGTAAGAGCTAAAAGACTTTCCACTTTAAATTTTTTGATCAATGATAAGTGGGAAGCTCTTTTTGAATTTTCATCTATTTTCCCCTGATACTTGTTTAATAAATTTTCCTGTGAATTGAATATTTATTATTAATTTCCCTGAATGTTACAAACCCGCCAACTATCCGCCATCATGTTTACCGATATTGTTGGATATACAGCAATGATGGGTAAAGACGAACAAAAAGCTTTTGAACTGCTACGCAAAAACAGGGAAATACAAAAACCCATCATTGAAGAATTTGGCGGACAGTGGATCAAGGAATTGGGCGATGGTGTTTTGGCAAGTTTTTCTGCCGCCAGTAATGCAGTTTATGCCGCCATTAAAATTCAGGAAGCCTGTTTTAATTCCAAAGCTTTTGAATTGCGGATTGGTATTCACCAGGGCGAAGTAGTTTTTGAGAATGGCGATGTTTTTGGCGATGCGGTGAATATTGCTTCCCGGTTGCAGGCATTGGCTCCTCCGGCAGGTATTTATGTTTCTGAATCCGTTTACCGGAACCTGGCAAATAAAAACGGTATCAGGGCTGAATTTTTAAGAGTCGAAAACCTTAAAAATGTAAATGAGCCCATTCAGGTCTATAAAATATTTTCAGCCGGAAATGAAGTAAATGAAATTAAAAGCAAAAGACTTATTAACTCTTCCATCATCCCATCATTTGATTACGATGTGCATATCAGTTACAGGTATCACGACAATAATTACGACGGATGGGTGACTGAATTTGTTGAAAAACTCAACCAGGAATTAAGTGCTACATTAAAAGACAAGCTTACAATCTTTTTTGACAAAAATCCTGAAGATAAAAGGGTAGGATTCGAAAATGCAGACGGATCCACTTCTCCCAAAATAAATTCATTGATTTTTATTCCGGTCATATCTCAAACTTATTGCGATGAAACTTCTCCGGTTTGGAAAAATGAGTTCAGGATATTTAAGGAAGAAATAAAAAAAGATCAGTTAGGCAGTACTATAAAGTTACCCAACGGCAATATCACCTCACGGGTGATCCCCATTAAAATTCATGATATTGATACAGCAGATGTTAAATTACTGGAGTCTGAACTATCCGGAGGGTTAAGGTCTATTGATTTTATTTACCGGGAACAGGGAGTTAACCGTCCTTTACATCCAACAGATGATGATAAGCATGACAGCTCACAAAGGCCCATGTACCGGAACCAGATCAATAAACTGGCGAATGCAATAAAAGAAATTATTTCAGGAATAAAACTCAGCCAGCATGGCAGCAGTCCGGTTGTTCCTGAAAATTATCAGCCTACTGCCCGTCAAATTGTTCCCAATGTTACAGCAAAATCAATATCTGCTACTATAAAAGTCCAGGTGATCGACCGTCAGCGGCCCAATATTTATCTGGCATGGACTTCCAATGATCTTAAAGAAAGCCGTGAAGAAATGGCCATCATACTTCAAAAAGCGGGGTTTAATGTTCTCCCATCCATTGACTGTCCTGCTGCTGATGAAACTTTTAAAGAAAAAACTGCTACGGAGATAAAAAAATGTGTTTGTTCCCTGCATATGTTAAGTGGAGAATTTGGCAGACGTTTCGAATCAGATGAAGAAATTTCGTTTCCTCAATACCAGTTTCTGGAAGCAAAAAATAAAATTGTCCAGGGGACTCCACATGGAAATCCAGCGGGATCTGATTTTAATGTATTTGTATGGCAGTTGCCTGAAAGCAGTGCATCTGCAAAACCGGCTCAGCAGAACTTTATTAAATATATCCGTAATAATATTACCCGGAACATGATGTTTTCCAACAGCCATGGACCGATGCAGCTGGTTGATGATATGCGGGTGGTGATGATGAAACAGAACGCAACTGTATATGATTCTAAAGACACGGATATCTTTTTTATTTTCAATCAACAGGATGAACAGGAAGCCATGCTTATTGTTGATGAATTGAGTTTGGAGTTTCCGGTAGAGACTATGAATATTTTACCCGAAGGAGAAGATTCTTACCGGGAAATGTCATCACAACAGATTCCAAAAAGTAAATTGGCCGTTGTGTATTTTAAATATGCAGCTGATTGGGCGCTTCCATTTATCAAACAGATATGGAAACAAGTGGGTGGCGCTTCTTCTCCAACCCCCATGTTCCTGGTTGGTGAAGACAATCCTCATAGTAACCTGGCCCGTAATTTTAAAGCGCCTCGTGTTACATCTACAATAGTTCCTAAAGAAACCATTCCCATGGAAGTAAAAAAAGAGTACAGTAAATTAATTTAAAAATGTCTGCCCGCATATATGAACTATGCAAAATTAGTATGATTTTTCTGCGACCTCTGCGTGTATTTTCTTTGCGTTCCCTGCGGTTACGGCTGTTTTTTTTACCGCAGAGAACGCAAAGTTTTCGCAAAGAACCGCAGAGATGCAATCAGGTTGGGTTATGCGGACAGTTATTTTAATTTAAAAAAGTTTAAGCCACCATCATGTCCGAAGCCGATCAAATTTGTCCTTATACGGGGTTAAGATCCTTTACTGAAGATGAATCGCTTTATTTTAAAGGGAGGGAGGAGGATATTGACCAGGCCACGCAACAGTTGCAGAAGAATAAATTTTTAATGCTCACCGGTGCATCGGGAGATGGAAAGTCTTCCCTGATATATGCCGGTATCATTCCTAATGCAAGAGCAGGATTTTTAAAATCAAAATACACGCAGTGGTGTGTTGCTGACTTCAGGCCCGAAAGAACACCTTTTCAAAATTTATGTAAGTCAATTGCGAAACAACTGGGAATTGCCAATACACATTCTGTTCAATCAGAATTGAATCATGGATTTTCTGCAATTATTGACCTGTATAAAAATTCAAAACGGCATATTGATACCAATACAATTGCATGGCAGCAAGCTGATG
>JANOTW010000537.1:0-5143 GCA_031416575.1 Ferruginibacter sp. | reverse complement strand
CTTCTTCATCCATTTCACTAATATCAACCCCGGTATATTCCGCGATTGAATCGTACATGGTGATTCTTTTGTAGGGGGCTTTGAAATCAATTTCCTTTTCACCCGCCATCACCCTGGAAGTACCATTGGTTGCAAGCGCTGCCTTCTCCAGCAACTGTTCGGTGGTTTCCATCATCCATTCATAATCTTTATACGCTACGTAAAATTCCAACACTGTGAATTCAGGATTGTGTGTCCTGTCCATCCCTTCATTGCGGAAGTTGCGGCTAAATTCATACACCCATTCAAAGCCCCCCACAATCAGTCTTTTTAAATACAACTCATTTGCGATACGCATATACATTGGAGCATCCAATGCATTGTGGTGTGTAGTGAATGGCCTGGCTGCCGCACCTCCGGGAATAATTTGCAATACCGGTGTATCCACTTCCAATGCGCCACGTTCATTTAAAAACCCACGGATGGCATTGATCATTTGGGTACGTTTGATGAAGGTTTCTTTTACACCCGGGTTCACTATCAGATCTGCATATCGCTGGCGGTAACGAAATTCAGGATCGGTTACTTCATCAAATGCTTCACCATCTTTTTCTTTTACGATTGGTAGTGGGCGCAGGGATTTAGTGAGTATGGTAAACTCCTGTACATGTATGGAGATTTCACCTGTTTTAGTAGTAAACACGTATCCCCTGATACCAATAATATCGCCTATATCCATTAACTTTTTCCATACGGTTTGGTACATGGTTTTGTCTTCGTCGGGACAAATATCATCCTGCTTTATGTAAAACTGAATTTTGCCGGCCCCATCCTGCAATACGGCAAAATTGGCTTTACCCATATCACGAATACTCATGATGCGCCCGGCTATACATACATCCGCAAATTGTTCTTTATTTTCATCGCCCTTATAATTTTCCTTTATGTACAGCGAATTGGTATTTACCGGATATAATGGCGCAGGGTATGCATCAATCCCCAATTTTTTAAGCTCTGCTAATTTCTGTCTGCGGATGACCTCCTGTTCGGATAAATGGTGTATGCTCATGCTAATGCTGAAAATTTTTGCGAAGATACCGTTATGCGACCGATTCATCAATAACCTTGCTTAGGGGCAAGGGCAAGTTTGGCAGGGTACTTGAATACTTATCCATACAAAACAAAAATCATGAAAAACCTTTTTATGGCAATAGTATGCCTTACGGTTTTCAATAGTTGTGATATTTTACAACAATTGCCACAAACCGGGGGATTGGGGAGCGTTACACAGGCCGAAGCGGCACAGGGTATCAAAGAAGCGTTAAGCCAGGGATTAGTAAAAGCTACGCTGCAGTTAAATAAGCAGGACGGATTTTTTGGTGATGCCTTTTATAAAATATTATTGCCGCCGGATGCCATAAAAATTGAAAATACACTAAGGGCGCTGGGCCTGGGTAAACAGGTGGATAAAGCTATTTTACAAATCAACCGGGGCGCTGAGGATGCCGCAGGTTTCGCCCAGCCAATATTTATTGATGCTATAAAGCAAATGACGCTAACCGATGCCATTAATATTGTAAGAGGTGGTGATACCAGCGCTACGCATTATTTTAGAACAAAAACGATAGGGAAATTAACCTCCGCGTTTTTACCCGTTATCAAATCATCCCTTAATAAAGTGGATGCCACCAAATACTACAGTGATATTGTAAATACATACAATAATTTCCCCACTACATTCAAAAAGATAAATCCGGATTTGCCCGGATTTGTAACAGAAAGGGCCACCAATGCATTGTTTGACCTGATAGCGAAGGAAGAAAAGAATATCAGGGAAAATCCTGTGGCAAGAACCACGGAGATATTGAAGAAGGTGTTTGGGGGATTATTGTAGTCTGATGTTTCGACATTTTAATTAAACTTTCAAACGATAAAGTAGGTATAAAAACGTATGTAGGATTTTGTTCCAGGTTGTGAAGCAATGTGTGTCGTTGGTGCGACTTGTTCGCTGCGACGGATCGCTTTCTATACAACCATTCTTTTCTTTTTGTCCGGGCTAAGAAGCTATGATGACCCGCCGCGGCGGGTCGCCCTTCTATACAACCATACTTTTTTGTCCGGGCTATGAAGCTATGATGATCATCGTTGCATCGCCCTCTTGTACCGCATACCTATGGGGATCTTTGATTGCGTTTTACACAAGAGGCCGGATAGCCCTGGCGCCCTGCTTTAAAATAGACCCAACTTATTTAAGTTCACAAAAAGGAACGGATGTTAAGGAAATACAGAAATTACCCGGGCATTTTGACATAAAAATTACCCGGCAATATTTCACAAAGCAACAAAAGATTATATGAATATTAAAAGCCCGTTTGATGATATATGAAAGAACGGCAGCTCAGGTAATATATCTTCATATTTAGCATTATAAGAATGTTATTACCGGTATAAATAACATTAATACCTCGGGATTAAGTAGCGGTACTTACATTATCAATATAACAAGTTCACAAAAAACCACAACTTACAAAGTTCTAATTTTACATTAATATAACTTTTAGAGAAGGGTTTATTAAATCAAACCCTTCTCTATTTAAAATTTATTTTATGCGTAAATACTTATTTCAAACTTTAATCATTACCCTTTTATTCCTATTTACAAGCATTTCATCAAATGCACAAAAGAGGAATACATTAGCTTTTGGCCTAAACATTACAAACTTTAGTGATTGGAAAGAAAAACCTTTAAATTTATTTAACCCTGAAATTATTTATTTGAGACAAACAAATAAAGAAAAACAATATTCAATCTCATTTGACGTTTTTTATGGGGAGTTTCCCAAACTTCAAAAAGCAGAAATCGGGAGTATAACTTATAGACTTAATTTTAGTTTAAAAGCAAACTATTTATTAACGAAGAACAACACTTCTATTGGCATTGGGCCTTCTTTACGTTACAGAAACGAAATGAAAATTTTATATTTTTACCCCCCAGTCAATCCTTTTGAATCTGTTCATGACCCCAATAGGTCTCATTATGACATTGGTATTAACGCAAGCTTGCTTCATAATTTTATTATCAATAAAAATGCTAACATTTTAATGAAGCTAAGTTATTCGTTACATAATAAGGGGAGAAACCCATTATCTTTCGGTATTTTTTATGGATGGGACTGGTAAAACTTCTTCCAACAAAAGTATTTGCAAAGCAGGGCTGAACGTTGTCATCTTCGGCAATAACAATATGGAATTGGTTGTTCGGACTTTACTTTTATTATTTAGCTTTTATTAAATACATTATACTATTCAGACAACATAACGTGGGAAAAGATCCCCATAGGTATGCGGTACAAGTCCCGATTCAAGTGTAACATCGGGATGCCGAAAGTCGGCAAGCGATGCAAGGATGTTGAGCAAGGAAATTTAGCCTGGACAAATAATCCTGTAATTCGAAATCCCGATTTTTCGGGAATCATCATAGCTTCTTAGCCCGGACAAAAAGAGGAAAAAACATGTATTATATTTTGCGAGGGGTAAGAAGTTATAAACTTTACAAATTCTATTGAATTCACTTTAGTCAACTATTTTAAATTAAAAAATTCGTTTACTGCTTCTACCCCATTGTTGTAAAGCATTTCCTTTTCTACAGGTTTCATTTTGCGTACCCTTGAATGGATGACGCCGTAACTAACATAGATGGTCCTGTCTTTTTCATTTTCGAGATTAGGATATTTTCGGTTTAGCGTTTCTATAACCAGGTTATTAAACGCATGGATATAATCTTTAAATGACCTGATCTCAAAAGGCGGAATATGGCTGCTGTTGTTTTTGAGCGAGTCAATTTGTGCGGGACGTTCCAGTTTTATTCCCAGGGTTTGGGGATTGAACCGTAATTTCTCACATTGTAAAGGGCTGCCCTTATTTTCGCAGGTATCAAAAATGCTGATTGGATAGTTAGCGATCATTCCACCATCTACATAATAATTTCTAAACGAAAGGGTATCTGTTTTTTTAATTTTTTGATACTGGTTATCCAGAATAACAGGCTCAAAGTACAATGGTAATCCTCCACTTATTCTCACTGCTAAGGCAATTGACATGTCAGGCGTATGTTCATAAGAAAAAATGTCTAATTGCTGTTTACTGAGGTTGGTAGCGGTACAATAAAAATCCTTGAATGATTTATTTTGCAGGTGTAGTTGATGTAATTGGGCAAAGGATAAATTAGCATCACCGGTTTTGTACTTTAATAATTGTTCAACCCAAAGCTCGAATTTTTCGCCTTTATATAAACCAAACTTGTTTCTTACACGCCGGTACTTCCCCACTATGCCCCCTCTGCCATCGTTAAATTCTTCTACAGGCAGAAAGCGCATAATGCTATCTATTTCGATGGCGCTATACCCCACGCTGATCATAACGCCCGCAATTGCCCCGGCGGATGTACCAGCTACTTTATCTATTTGCTGTAAAATACCTTTTTGCTCTAACGCACTAAAAGCTCCTGCATAAGCAAGCCCCCGCACTCCACCACCTTCCAGCACCAGGTTTTTATAATCAAATTTTTTTTGAGCAAAACAAAAAGAGGGGAAAAATAATAGTACGGCCAGTTTTTTCATCCGGTGAAAATAAATAATCGCTTCGGTAACAAGCGTTAAATTCTTACTAATTCAAGAACTCTTTAGCCCTAAGTTTTACTCAATAAAACGCAATTAAAGTTCCCCAATGGTATTCAGTACAAGAGGGCGACGCAACGATGATGCCCATTGCTTCACTGCCAGGACAAAAAATCTTCTTCACGTTTTTATCCCTTGCATAGTATAGTAAACTTATTCCCAAATATTATTGAGTACTACATTTACAGGGCAGCCTGAGCCTAAAATAAATGTAAAGGGGACAACGGCTGAAAAATTCTCTAACTGATATTTGCCATCTTCATTAAGTTGGTATATCTCAATTTCGTTTTTATCCACATCAATCATCAGGTAGTAAGGGATTTTTTGCGATTGGTAAATGTAGAATTTGTTATTGCGGTCTTTCATTGCCGTTGATGGCGAAAGTATTTCAACAACAAGTGCAGCCGTAAAATCAAGAAAGGGCTTGCTTATATCTTTGCAAACTACTACAGCATCCGGTTGCAAAATGGTATCTTCCGAAACTTTAA
>JANOTW010000536.1:0-3280 GCA_031416575.1 Ferruginibacter sp. | reverse complement strand
CGGGGCGAATGGCGACCTGATCATTTTGATAGAAGAAGAAGCCCACGCCGAATTACACAGAGATGGGCTGAATGTAGCATTCGATTTACATTTATCCTTTCCTGAAGCTGTATTTGGTACCAATGTGGAAGTACCCACCATTGATGGAAAAGCTAAAATAAAAATCCCACCAGGCACTCAAAGTGGTAAAATTTTCCGGCTAAAGGGTAAAGGTTTTCCTTCAGTAAATAGTTATGAAAAAGGAGACCAGTTAATTCATGTAAATATCTGGACCCCGCAACATGTAGATGCGGAAGAAAAATTGATGCTGGAAAAAATGCAGGAAAGCATGAACTTTCAACCCAAGCCTGAAAAAGGCGATAAATCATTCTTTGATAAGGTACGGGAAATGTTTACTTAATCCCTTCTTTTCTTTTTCTTTTTGGAATACACCTTTTTGGCAGTGGCAACTAAACGGATAAATTCGGTTTGCAAATAATCGTTTGGGTCGTATGCAGGCAAGGCGATCTTTTCAATGTCGTTCCAGTTAGCTTTCCGGAGATATTTCGATTGCCTGAGCCTCATTCCAAACATGGCTATTGCCGTAGCTAACTGATAGTCCTTATCAATTGCGTTAAATGCTTTATAGTTATCCGTACAATCATATTTTACTTCCTTATGTATCTTATTGTTATTATTCAAGCTATAATTTAATGATACCCTGGCTACCGGGCCTTTAACAGTTAAATGGGAACTTAGTGTATCTGCCGCTTGTGGCACTACCTCAAAAATGGCCATTACACTATTTCCACTTCCTACTTCTCCTCCCTCCAGATTGCCGGCAGTATCGGCAATGGCATCCCTTTTATTATCAAAACCTATTAACCGGTATTGTTTTATAATACCCGGATTAAAATGCACGTTCAAAAAAACGTCATCCGCAACCGCGAAAAACGTTTGTGTCATTTCTTTTACCAACACTTTTTCCGCTTCCCTTATATCATCAAGGTAAGCATAATTCCCATTCCCTCTTTTGGCAAGGGTTTCTAATTTCGAATCTTTAAAGTTTCCCATGCCTACCCCAAGGCAGGTAAGGTACACCCCTGTTTGCCGTTCCCTGGTAATTAAATCTTCCAGGGCTTTTTCAGTGGTTTCCCCCACATTGAAATCGCCATCCGTAGCCAATATCACCCTGTTGTTGCCGCCCTGGATAAAAGAGCTTTCCGCTAACTTGTAGGCCATTCTTATTGCAGACTCACCGGGTGTATCCCCCGCAGCGGTTAATTCTTCTATGGATTGGATGATTTTTTGTTTTTCTTCACCACCGGTTGGTTGCAGCCAAACAGCCACGGTACCGCCATAAATAACGATGGATACAGTATCTTTAGCCCTTAGGTTTTTGACCAACATTTGAAAAGCCGCCTTTACCAAAGGCAACCGGTTTGGCATATCCATACTGCCCGATGCATCAATCAAAAAAACCAGGTTGCAAGGTGGCACGTTGTCCATGTCCAGCTTTCGGGCATTGATATTCAGAAAAAGTAATTTGCTTTTTTCATTCCATGGGCAATCTGAATATTGTGATTCAATTTTAAAAACTTCTTTTTTTTCAGGCTCTTTATAGTGAAGGTTAAAATAATTCAATAACTCTTCAATACGGACAGCGTCAGGGGGCACGGTACTATTCATGTGCAGGAACCTCCGGATATTACTATAGGAAGCTTTATTTACGTTGAGTGAAAAAGCCGTATTCGGAAATTTCGCTGTATTTACTTCTTCATTTTCCACCAATGAAAAATAAGACTCATCACTAACAAGCCAATTAAATTTATAAGATTGTGTCTGATCTCTTGAAATTGAAATTAAACGCTGGCGGTATTTACTTGCATTTGAAGATAAAGCCTTCAAAGTAATAGACTGAAAAACATCCGAGTTTACGCTTACAGTCATCCTTTCGTAACCATCCAAACCTAATGTAAGGGAATCTTTTAATGTTCTGGTGCTAATACCAAAGCCGCCTGATGTGCCTGAATAATAAACCATGTGATTGGAATGCAGCAGCATCTTCACATTTTGAAGCGGAAGTTTTTTTTCATCCTGTATTTCGCCCCGAAGATAATATTGGGCGTTAATAGTAAGGACAAGGCAATAGGTTAAAGTATATGCAAATAGATTTTTCAACAAGCTAAAGTTACGTCAAATAAAAAACATTCTTTTACTGCAACATACCACGCTTACCCAATGCTACTATTCTTCTATCAATTGGTATATCTCAGCCAGGTTTCGGCCTAAACCATCAAAGTCAAGCCCAAAACCTAACAAGAATTTAGCCGGAACATTAAAGCCCAAATAATCAATCACGATAGGATGTTCAAGCGCTTCGGGCTTGTGTAATAAAGCGGCGATTTTTAAAGATGCCGGTTGCTGGTTATATAATTGAGGTAAAAACTTATGGAGTGTATTACCCGTGTCCACAATATCCTCGATGATTACCACATGCCGGTTAAGTAAAGGCTCATCAAGGCCAATAGAGGTAATCACATTTCCTGTGGAACGGGTGCCTTTATACGATGCCAGCTTTATAAAACATATTTCGGCATCAATACTTATTTCTTTAAACAAGTCGGATGCAAACATGAATGAGCCATTCAAAATAGCTATAAACAAGGGGCGTTTACCTTCATAATCCGAATTGATTTGAGCGGCTAATGATTCTATCCGCTTCTGAATTTCAGCCGCACTTATATAAGGCTGAAATTTTTTATCATTAACCTGGATAACAGACATGAAGGTTTAGGTTTTTTGTTTATTGAAAACTATTATTAATGCGTGTGGGCTTATTGTAAAAACCCGGTAACGCCCCAACAGGATTATTATAGGCCATACATCTATGCATCATGTTTTTTTTGTTGTCCCGGCAAAAGTATTTCAATTAAACATCCTTGCGTTGATAATCCCGATAGCGAATGCGTATTGGGACAGTCTATCCCGATAGAGAAGCGTATCGGGACACTTCTATACAACCATATTTTTTGTCCGGGCTAAGAAGCTATGTGGAGCATCGTTGCATCGCCCTCTTGTACTGAATACCAATGGGGATCTTTACCCACGTTGTAATTATAGAAACTTGAAAGCCCGTTCGTTGGCATACTTGTAATAATATGGTGCGTAAACCAGCCTTTTAAAACCAGGAATACAACTGTATATAATTTCGCCATGCCGGGAGCCCTGAATTTTACAACTTCATTATAAATAAATTCTTGTTTCAATTTTACTTTATTTCCCTACAATCAGTTGCTGG
>JANOTW010000535.1:0-4034 GCA_031416575.1 Ferruginibacter sp. | reverse complement strand
ACAATATCGATAAGTCCACCAATTCTATTGCTGGTATCTCCTTTGCAAAGAAGCGGGCTGTATATGATACAGGGTATATGAACATTTTCTTCGTAAATGTAGGAAGCATGTGTGCTCTGGCCGTGCGTACCGAAAGCTTCTCCGTGATCCCCGACTACGATCACCATGGTGTTCTTCAGCATCCCTCTTTCTTCCAGGCCTTTCATCAGCGTTCCAAATGCTTCATCTGTACTCTTTAAAGCATTCAGGTAATGGTTCAGGTCCTTATTGTTCTTTACATAGCTTACTTCCTTGTCTGCATCAAAAAAATAAGGATAATGGGTCTGATTGGTCCACAGCATGGAGTATTTGTTCTGCATTTTATTTTGATCCCCCCATTGAAGATAACGGTCTACTATACATTGATCATTCAGCCCGTCCAGTACGGTATTGGTTGTATGGAATGCTTTAAGTGAACAACTGATCACCCGGTTATCTTCCACTGCCTGGAAACCGGATTTCTGAGCGAAGCTTTTCATATTGCTGAATTCCAGGTCGGAAGAAGAGAAAAAAGAAGTTTGCCAGCCGTGATTTTTCAGTTCGGCAGGCAAGGCCGGGAGACTGCTGTAGGAGTATTCATTTAAAAAAGATTTATAGGTGACCAGCGGGTAGATACCATTCACCAGGGATAACATGGAATTTGGGGTACTGGGAATGTGTGCATACATATTATAGTAAGCAGTTGAAATACTTTTATATTTTATAAGATTGGGTGTCACCTTTATGGAGCTGTCATATATACCTACCAGGTCTCTTGGAGTGGATTCCATCACAAACAGGATAATGTTGCTGATCAGCGAAGCAGAGTCTGGCCTCGGGGTAAGAGTGGGTTGATGAAACTTCTCCATATATATTTTACTTTCCCGGGAAACATTCATGGAATACAGTCCCGGGCTCTGCCCGGCGGAAATAGCAGAAGATATTAGTTCCAAGAAAGGATTCCGTATTTTACCATAGCTGTAGGGAATGGTCTTTATCTGTACAATCCCTTGTACCAGAAAAATAAGAAGGGCAGAAAGTAAAACATAATTTATTTTCTTCATTGCCCTTGCAGGCATAAAAGCAAATCCTGTTGCTATCAGTAAGCCCGGAATGAGAAACAAAAGGATGTTTAAGATCAGCCCTGGAGATAAGTTGTGAGCCACAGCATTTTTTGCTTCAGCCCCCCTCATGAAGTCCGAGTAATACAACCATTGATAAGTCAATGGCCTTCCCAGGAACTTTACAATTAAAACATTTGCGATCGAAAATAAGGTGAAGAATAAAGTAGTAATCAGGAACACTGTTAGAACTGTATTTTTCAGCCATATCTTTTTCCGGCTAATGTAAAGAAGGAAAAGAAAGAAGGCCGAGGTTAGGGACAACCACACCAGGTCCTGGAAAACAGCTCCGAATGCTTTGAACGGATGGGCAAATAGCTGGTTCATATACATACGCACCAGTATCATCAGGGTGGCTGTTCCAAGAACCAGTCCTGCAAAAAAACCTGTTGTTGAGAACGACAATCGTTTCCTGAATATTATAATCAGCACAATACATAAGAATACCAGGAAGAATAAAATGTATTTTGCGATGGTTAAACCATGCATGGGAACGTGATCACCGGGAATATACAATGCATGATCGTCGATGTGTATATTCCTGTTCTCCGAAAATAATGATGAATAAAATATTTCACCGAAAGTGTCCCAGCCGTCAGTACTCTGGTTATTTTTATCAACAGGAACCCAGAACATATAATTCACCATAGTATTTTTGGGTAAAGACAACGTCAGTGTAAAGCGACCACTATCATTTGTCATTTTAGACCAGGCCATTTTCATTTTTATAAACGTATTTTCTGGCAGGTATTTTTTATCAGCCGGCCCCTTCCAGTTATCAACAGCCCATAAAAAATAAATTTCACCGGCTTTATCTGTTTGATAAGTGAAGCTTTGTGTAATTAATATATCTGCGGATGTCTTTTGCGCATGCGAAAAAAAAGTGATCAGCAAACAAGCAAGCATTAAAAATAATTTCATAAAACAGTTGGTTATAATCAGTATAAATTAGTCAATATTTTTTATATCTGCAATACTTTTTATAAACCCTGGGACATGGGCCCATTAATTCCCCAATATTCTTTGACAGAAGCGCATTTCAAATAAATAGAAACAATTTTTTTAATTAATATTTGGATCTTCCATTATCAAATAAACTTACAAAATGCCAGAACTTTTAATTTCTTCTGCTAAAAATGTGATGTTGCAAGCTCCTTTTTTTGATTTGAATTATTATTCGGGAATGAATTATTATCTAACTTCAAATTTCAAATTGTATAAAACACAATAAAAATGTAATAACATTTAATCTAACGCAAAATCCTGTTGAATTTTGAATCTCAAATCACACCTTGAAAAAATAAAAGCGAAGAAAGGAGACAGCTATTTATATAACAATGCTTATATCGAACTGGCTGAAGAAGGGGATATTATAATAAAAGATGGAGTTGAATTTTTGTTCAATTGTTCATGGCTTAAAAACGATCCGGCAACTTCGGTGCTTGTGGTTCATCCAACAGGCCGTCTTATTGTAAACGGTAATTTCAAAATTTTTTCCGGCGCAACTATTTTCATTAATAAAAATGCCGGTTTAATTCTGGGCAATGGTTATATCAATAATAATCTTACACTGCATTGTTATGAACAAATAGAAATTGGTGAAGATGTAGCCATAGGTGAAAATGTAAGTATCAGCGATAGCGATAGTCATTTCATATCCACTACCCCAGATTATAAAATGAACCAACCGGTTATTATTGGAAACCATGTTTGGATCGGCATGAACGTTATTATTCTTAAAGGAGTGCATATTGGAGACGGGGCAATTATAGCCGCCGGGGTACCGGCACGAATAATCAAAAAGGGCGTGCAATGGGAATAGACAATACGGATTATTGCACAAGCATGTTTTAATTGCTACAGAACCAAACCTTCTATTAAAAAAAACCAATTGATAAAAATCATTTGAAACAAAAACAAAATAGGAGCTGGCTGCTGAAATAAAAGTTGGCGAAGTGTTTTATCAATAGTAAGAAAGATGATCTTTTTTTATATTAATACCAGTTTCAATTTAATGTAATAAGGGCATTACAAAATTTTATTTACCGGCATGGTTTCTTTCTGCACACATTATGGCAGGGCAAAACCCAACAATATTATTTAAAAACCATGTACGCCCAAATAAAAAAACCCCTTCAAAAACGGATTCAATAAAATGATCTACTATTGAAATAATTTATTCTTATGCTTCAACCAAATAAGTACCCAGGTCAATTACCTCACCTTCGCCGGGTTTGTATTGCTCAAGTGTTTGCAGGTCCACATCTTCCATTACCTTGCTTTTAAAAACAGGTACTTTATCTTTATATAGCACAAAATAAAAGTCGGGCATTATATCCAGGTTAAAAGTATTTCCAAAAGCCTTATGCCCAAAAATAATGCGCCCCTCTCCTGCTTCATTCAGTTTACATTCGCCCAAATAATCATCCCCAAAAATATCCTTATCATACAACCTTAAATTATACTGGTTGCCGGTTACCGGTGTATTTTCCCCTTTTGCGATAAAGGTGGCTTTCACTTCTATGTTCATTTCTTTGTCTAATGAAAATTTACTCATAATAGTATAAATAAAAATTTGTAATCTAATATTAAATTGACTGATTGGGTTGCATCCCAAATTGTCGTTGGCTGGTGGGACACCAGCCAAGGGAGACCCGCCGTGACCGGTGTCCCACCGGCCAGGTTCCTGATAACTGTAGCGTCAATTTGGGATGCACCATTCCAAATTGTCACTATTCCTATCAAGGCCGTGGCTGGTGAGGACACCAGCCACAGCGGGCGAAATCTAATCTTACATGAATGGTACGCCCCTAAAGAAAGAATCACCAGGCAGGTTAAAAAAGTTTACATTCTTTTAAAAAAGCTTAAACTTTTTACGTTTCCCTACATACAACG
>JANOTW010000534.1:0-7259 GCA_031416575.1 Ferruginibacter sp. | reverse complement strand
GAAACAATTTACGAATAAGAACAGGCGGGTATTGCAATTCGCCAGTCTGAATTTTGATGTAAGTTTTCAGGAGATTTTTTCAACCCTTTGTTATGGAAGCGAATTGTACCTCATCAGTACAGATCGTAGAAAAGACATCGCTGAGTTGCTAAAAGACTTTGGAAGGTACCGCATCACTCATTTATTTATCCCCTATATCGTTTTAAAAAATTTAGCTGAATATATGCTCCCGCTTTCAAATGAGGGTTCATCACTGGAAGAAATAATTGTTGCGGGAGAGCAATTAAAGTTAACGGATGACATACAGGAACTGATCATCAAAAATAAAGTAAGGCTTGTAAATCAATACGGGCCTACGGAAGCGCATGTGGTTAGCAGTTATGTAATTGATCCCGGTGCGGCCTTGCCCACACTGCCACCCATTGGCAAGCCGATAGACAATACATTTTTATGCATACTGGATAATAAAAAACAATTGGTTCCCATTGGTGTTACGGGCGAGTTGCATATAGGGGGCGTACAGGTAGCAAGAGGTTATTTGAACCTTCCCGCATTAACAGCGGAGAAGTTCATCGCTGATCCTTTCAATAAAGAACCCGGCGCCGGAATGTACAAGACCGGGGACCTTGCCCGTTGGCTGCCGGATGGGAATATGGAATACCAGGGCCGCAAAGATGACCAGGTAAAAGTAAGGGGTTTTCGCATCGAGCTTGGCGAGATAGAGAGCGTGCTGCAACAAAGCGAACTGGTAAGCCAGGCGGTGGTGCTGGCAAAAGAAGATAGCGGGGGAAATAAACGGCTGGTGGCCTATATAGTACCCAATAATGAATTTGACCGGGAAGGGATTGTTTCCTATTTGAAGGAAAAATTACCTGAATACATGGTGCCTGCTTTATGGGTAGCGATGGAGCGTTTGCCGGTAACCCGCAATGGTAAGATTGATAAGAAAGCCTTGCCCGATCCTGTTGCCGGGGAAATGCTAAAGAATGTATATGTAGCTGCCGGCAATGACACCGAAGTAGCGCTCGTAGGGATATGGCAGGATCTGTTGGGTGTAGAACGGATAGGCATACACGATAATTTCTTCAGGCTGGGCGGCCATTCATTAATGGTTATTAAAATGGTCTCCGTTCTCAAAAAAAGATTTAATTTGTTAATACCCATTCCGGTTATTTTCAAGTTTCCTACTATTCAAGAGCTGGCCGGTTATATTGAATGGGAAAATAATTCGGGAAAGGAAGTGGTTGATGATACAACAACATTTGAGCTAATAAATTTATAATAAGTACCTGCATGATCAGTAAGGCCATTTTCTTGTTGAATTCCGCTAAGCGCAATGGAATTCAAATTACTGTAAACAAAGGGGAGCTTCAGTTGAAGTTGTCTAAAGCTAATGCTATAGACCCCCAATTGCTACAGCAGATAAAGGAAAATAAAGATGGCATCATTGATTTTTTGAATAATAATAAATTGAAGTCAACCAGGATGGATGAATCCGAAAATCCATTGACGCGTTATGATAGAAATTCAATTAACCGGGTACGGTTATCATTTAGCCAGGAACGTTTATGGTTTATAGACCAGTTGGAAGGAACGCTTCAATATCATTTACCTACTGTTTTAAGGCTTACCGGTAAATTGAACAGGAAGGCGCTGGAATATGCTTTACAAACCGTGGTGGATCGTCACGAGTCATTAAGGTCAGTTATATTTGAAGAGCATGGCGAGGCATACCAACAAGTGAAGGAAGCAAATGACTGGGAGTTGAAAATGGTGAATGGTTCGGCCTATAAAAATGACAGGGAAGGCTTGCATCAATTTATCCGTCAATTGATCAGCGGTCCATTTGATTTGTCAAAGGATTATATGCTTCGGGCTGCGCTGGTCAGTTTGGAAGAACAGGAGCATGTGTTGGTTGTTACTATGCACCATATCGCCTCAGATGGCTGGTCTTTACCGATTATTGTGAAAGAGGTGATGGAGCTATATGAATCTTTCGTAGAAGGCCGTCCTTCAAAGTTGGCGCCGCTTGAAATACAGTACGCCGACTTTGCGATCTGGCAGCGTAATTATCTGAAGGGGGCTATATTGGAGAATAAACTGGGATACTGGAAGGAGAAGCTGAATGGTGTACCATCATTACAATTGCCTACGGATTTTCCAAGGCCTTTAGTTCAAAGCACCCATGGAACTTCGGCAGGCTTTACCATTGATAAAGAGTTGGCAGGCCAGGTTCAGGTGCTTTGTCAACAGGAGGGTACTACCTTATTCATGACCTTGCTTGCAGCATTTAAAGTATTACTCTACCGTTACACCGGACAGCAGGATATATGTGTGGGAACGCCCATTGCGGGCAGGCAGCAGGAAGAAGTAGAAGGGCTGGTCGGCTTTTTTATCAATACACTTGCTTTGCGTACCGAGGTAAGTGGTGAGGTTTCTTTTACAAGTCTTTTAGCGGATGTAAAGAATACTACCATAGACGCCTATGAACACCAGGAGGCGCCATTTGAAAAAGTGGTAGAGGTGGTAGTAAAGGAAAGGGACATGAGCAGGAGCCCGCTGTTCCAGGTGATGTTTGTATTGCAGAATACTCAGGATACCCCGGAACTGAAATTGCCTGAACTGAGTTTATCAGGGGAAATATTGGAAAATAATACTTCAAAGTTTGATCTCGGTTTTTATATAACGGAGACGGCTAAAGGCCTGCAGGGGGCGGTAGAGTATTGTACCGGTTTATATAAGGAGGAGACCATCACCCGGATGATTGATCATTATAGGGAATTACTTACTTCTATTGTAAAAGCCCCACATCAAAAAATAGGATTGTTGCCAATGCTCACCAGGGCGGAGGAGTATCAGTTGTTGCAAACGTTTAATGATACAGAAGTAGCCTTTCCGGCAGATAAAAGCGTGGTTGATTTATTTGAAGAGCAGGTATTAAGAACCCCGCAATCCACCGCTTTGGTTTTAGATGATGTTCAACTCACCTACCATCACCTGAATGAGCGTTCCAACCAGTTGGCTCACTATTTAAGAAGTAAGGAAGTAAAAGCAGGTACGCTTGTAACGGTGTGCATGGGGCGCAGTATAGAAATGGTGATAGGGATAATAGGCATATTAAAAGCTGGTGGTGTTTATGTTCCCATTGATGTTGATTATCCGGAAGAAAGGATCCGTTATATCCTGGAAGATACCGGGGTCAAAATTCTTATAACCAATAATGATTTTGCTACTTCTTTTGCTGGCGGCCAAAGCCTTGAACTGATCTGTGTGGATCGTTATGATGCAACAAACCAGCCTTCAACAAATCTGCCCGTTAATATAGCGCCGGATCATCTTGTTTGTGTCATTTATACTTCAGGTTCTACAGGTAAGCCTAAAGGAGTAAAACTGGACAATGCCGGTATTCTGAACAGGCTTTACTGGATGTGGCGCACTTTTCCTTTTGAACCGGAGGAAAGGAATGCCATAAAAACTTCAATTGGTTTTGTGGATCATATATGCGAATTATTTGGTCCTTTAAATCGTGGAATTGCTTCCGTAATATTCAGAAGGGAGGAATTGCTGGACCTGGATATTCTGGTAAAAAAATTGGCTGCTGAAAAAATAACAAGATGGGTATTGGTACCTTCTTTATTAAGAACACTGCTAATGAAACTGCAGGATGATAGCATCAGTTTACCCCAACTGAAATATTGGATCAGTAGCGGAGAAACGCTGCCATTTGACCTGGTGACTGATTTTTATAAAGTTTTTCCTTCCTCTTCCCATAAACTGTTAAATATTTATGGATCCTGCGAAGTAACAGCGGATGTAAGCTATTATGATACCAGTGTGGATGATTATGATAAAAAGACCGGTAAGCCTCAAAAGTATGTACCCATCGGCAAACCGATATCGAATACCAAACTCTATATAATTGATAAACATGAACAGTTGGTTGCGCAAGGTGTTGCGGGTGAAATATGTATAGCAGGTATGCCGGTAGCGCAAGGTTATCTGAATCTTCCCGGATTAACATCGGAACGTTTTACCCGGGATATTTTCAGCGAAAAACCAGGTTCCCGTATTTTTAGGAGCGGAGATTATGGACGCTGGCTGGCCGATGGCAATATTGAGTACCTGGGACGCATAGACGACCAGGTAAAGATCAGGGGAAACCGCGTAGAGTTAGGCGAGATAGAAAATGTATTACAACAGGCCGGCAGGGTAAAACAGTGCGTTGTATTGGCAAAAAAAGATTATAGTGGTAACAATAATTTAGTTGGCTATGTTGTAGCGGAAGAAGAAATTGATAAGAAGGGGCTCAGTGCATTTCTAAAGGATAGGCTACCGGATTATATGGTGCCTTTTGTATGGGTGCAACTGGAAAGCCTGCCTTTAACCACCAGTGGCAAGATCAATAAAAGAGCCCTGCCTGATCCGGGTGGGGATGATGTATTGGGTAAAGAATATATAGCGCCCGGCACGGAGCTGGAAGAGCGTTTAACTGCCATCTGGCGGCACTTATTAGGGAAAGAACGGATAGGCATAAAGGATAATTTCTTTGAACTTGGAGGTCATTCTCTGCTGGCGATGCGGGTAGTATCCTCAATACGAAAAGCGCTGGAAATGGAGCTGTCAATAAAGGACTTGTTTACCCATTCCACCATAGAATCCCTTGCAACCCATCTTCAAAAACAAACCAAAGGATTATTACTTCCTTCAATAGAAATACAACCGAGGCCTGAACAAATACCTTTATCCTTCAGCCAGGAGCGCTTATGGTTTATTGACCGTTTGGAAGGCAGTATCCAGTATCATATTCCTGTAATATTGAGGCTAAAAGGAAAATTGAATATAGACGCTTTATCCTGGGCTATCCAAACAATTGTGGAGCGGCATGAAGTGTTACATACCCTTATCCTGGAAGAAGAAGGCCATGCCTATCAATACATTCAGGATCTTAAAGATTGGGAATTAACAATTACAAACGCATCCACCTTCGATAATGAAGCGCTACAAACCTTCATTCAACAAATTATTAATGCACCTTTTGATCTGTCAAAAGATTACATGTTACGTGCAGGCCTTATCGTTATAAATGAAGCCGAAAATGTATTAGTAGTAACCATGCACCACATAGCCGCAGATGGCTGGTCGATGTCGGTAATTGTTAAGGAGGTGGTGGAATTATATGCTTCACATGAAGAAGGCCGGAAGCCAGCATTATCTCCATTACCGGTTCAGTATGCGGACTATGCAATCTGGCAGCGTAAATATTTACAGGGAGAATCATGGGATAAAAAGATTGAATACTGGAAAGATAAACTGGAAGGGGCAACTGCATTACAATTGCCCACCGATTATTCAAGGCCACCAGTACAAAGTACGAATGGCGCAATTACAGGATCCAAATTAGGTAAAGAATTATCGGGCCAGTTGCAGGCATTGAGCAAGCAGCAGGGTACCACATTATTCATGGCATTATTGGCTGCTTTTAAAGTATTACTCTATCGCTACAGTGGACAGCAGGATATTTGTGTGGGCACTCCGATCGCAGGCCGCCAACATCAGGAACTGGAAGGGCTGATTGGCTTTTTTGTGAATACACTTGCCTTGCGCAGTGAATTGATTGGTAGCTGTTCGTTTAAGGATTTATTGCAACAGGTAAAAACCACTACACTGGAAGCTTATGAGCACCAGGAAGTGCCTTTCGAGAAAGTGGTGGATGCGGTAGTGAAGGAAAGAGACCTGGGCAGGGGCCCTTTGGTCCAGGTAATGTTCGTATTACAGAATACACCCGAGGTACAGGATCTGCGTTTGGGCGAGGTAGCATTATCCCGTGAGGTAATAGGTTCATCAGCACACCATACTTCAAAATTTGATTTAACCTTTAATATAACGGAGACCGTTCACGGGCTGTATTTATCAGTGGAATATTGTACCGATCTGTTTAAAGAGGGTACAATCAAAAGAATGATGGGGCATTTTAATGAGTTGCTTAATTCTGTGGCAAAAGCCCCGGATCAAAGCATTGGATTGTTGCCGATGCTTACCAATTCAGAAGAGCAGCAGTTGATATTTGGATTCAATAATGAGGAGGTGGATTATCCAAAAGATAAAACGATCGTTGACCTCATTGAAGAACAGGTACAGAAATACCCTTTGAATATCGCTGTGGTATTTGAAAAAGAACAACTCACTTATCAACAACTAAATGAACGATCTAACCAGTTGGCGCATTACCTGCGAAGCAAAGGAGTTACAGTTGATACACTCGTGCCTGTTTGCCTTGAGCGAAATATTGCGATGATAATAGGAATAGTGGGTATCTTAAAGGCAGGCGGCGCCTATGTTCCAATCGATCCTGAATATCCTGCAGAAAGGATTCAATTCATGCTGGAAGATACCCAATCCTCCCTCGTGGTGGTTGGTAAAGACACCGTCTCAAGGATTAATTCGGTGAAGGGGATCGAATTGATCGTGTTGGATAAGGAAGGGGCGCTAAATGATCAGCCAAAAGGAAATTTGCGGGTGCCGGTTCACCCGCATCACCTTGCTTACGTGATTTATACTTCCGGTTCTACCGGTAAACCCAAAGGTGTATTGATAGAACATAGAAATGTCGTAAGGTTGTTCAAAACTGAATCAGCCTTATACGATTTTAATGAAAAGGATGTATGGTCCGTGTTCCACTCTTTTTGCTTCGACTTTTCCGTTTGGGAAATGTATGGTGCTTTATTCTATGGCGGACGAATGGTAGTGGTGCCTAAGCATGTTACAAAAAATGTTACACAATTTGCTGAATTATTACTCACTGAAAAAGTAACCGTACTGAACCAGACACCGTCCGCTTTTTATATTTTGCAGGAAGCGCTGGTTGAAAAAACGAAAGTGGTTCCCATCCGTTATGTGATCTTTGGAGGGGAAGCCCTTAACCCATCAAAATTGCAACCCTGGATGCAGTCATATCCAAACAGTAAACTGATCAATATGTATGGTATCACAGAAACTACCGTACACGTTACCTACCAGGAAATAGAATGGCAACATACCCTGGGTGGAAAAAGTATTATTGGTAAACCGATACCTACATTAGGTGCCTATATTTTAGATAGCAACCAAAACCTGGTTCCTGTGGGAGTGGCGGGTGAGTTATTGATAAATGGTGCAGGTTTGGCCAGGGGATATTTAAACCGCCCTGAATTAACCGCCGAAAAATTTGTAAAGGATCCCTTTAGTAAAGTGGAAGGCACAAGGATGTACCGCACTGGTGA
>JANOTW010000533.1:0-11693 GCA_031416575.1 Ferruginibacter sp. | reverse complement strand
AACAGAAAAAATAATAATATGGCTCGTTCGGTAAAAAAAGGCCCTTATGTAGATGCTAACCTTGAAGTAAAAGTGTTAGCGATCAATGAAGGAAAAAACAAGAAAGGTGTTATTAAAACATGGAGTCGCCGTTCAACAATCACTCCTGATTTTGTAGGGCACACTTTAGCGGTTCATAACGGCAACAAATTCATCCCGGTTTATGTAACAGAATTTATGGTGGGCCATAAGTTAGGTGAATTTGCACCAACCAGGAATTTCAGGGGACACTCAAGTAAAAAGATATCTTAATAAGTAGTTGATAGTTGATAGTTTAAAGTTGATAGGTTTTCAACGGCAAACAATAAACGATAAACAACAAACACATTTAAAAAATGGAAGCAGTAGCTAAACTAAACGATTATCCAACATCACCACGTAAAATGCGTTTACTGGTTGATCTGATACGTGGAATGGAAGTGGAAAAAGCTTTAGGCGTTTTACAATTTAATACAAAGCATCCGGCTGTTCCTTTATACAAGTTATTAAAAAGTGCGATCAATAACTGGGAGCAAAAAAATACTGGTGTAAAACCCGAAGATGCGAAGCTGGTTGTAAAAACAATTATGGTTGATTGTGGAAGAGTAATCAAGCGTATGCGCCCTGCACCACAGGGACGTGGCTACAGGGTCCGCAAGCGTAGCAATCATGTTACATTAATAGTAGATAGCAAGTTAATAAATTAATTAAAACGAATTAACCAACAATATGGGTCAGAAAACAAATCCGATTGGTATCAGGCTAGGAATCATCCGTGGATGGGACAGTAATTGGTATGCACATAAAAAAGATTTCGGTAAAAAGTTAATTGAAGATCATAAGATCAGAACTTACCTGAATGCCCGTATCAGCAAAGGTGGTATATCCAAGATAGTTATTGAGCGTACGCTTAACAAACTGATTGTTACCATTCATACTTCCAAGCCAGGTATTATCATTGGTAAAGGTGGTGGTGAGGTTGACAGGATCAAAGAAGAGTTGAAGAAATTAACCGGTAAAGATGATGTTCAAATCAATATACTGGAGATCCGCCGTCCTGAACTGGATGCACAAATTGTAGCGGATACAATTGCCCGCCAGTTAGAAGGAAGGATCAATTTTAAGCGTGCGGTTAAAATGTCAATCGCTTCAGCATTAAGAATGGGTGCGGAAGGAATTAAGGTGAGGGTAGGTGGACGTTTGGGTGGTGCGGAAATAGCACGTAGTGAAGAGATTAAACAAGGAAGAACACCATTGCACACATTGCGTATGGATATTGATTATGCCAACGTATTTGCACAAACAGTGTATGGTAAAATAGGTATTAAAGTATGGATTTGTAAAGGTGAAGTATTGGCTAAGAGAGACCTGAACCCAAATATATTAGCCGGTGGTGGTAAAGAAGGTGGCCCGGAAAGAGGTTTTGATAATCGCGGTGGTGGAGACAGAAGGGATGACAGACGTGGCGGCGGCGGTGGGGATAGGAGAGGTGGTGGTGGCCAGGGCGGCGGTGGAAACCGTGGTGGTGGACAACAGCAGGGAGGAAGAAGATAATAAATTAACCAATGTGAAAATAGCGTGATGGCTCAATTGAGCAATTGCCGAATTGAGAAATTTTCAAATTATTAGAAATGTTACAACCGAAAAGAGCAAAACATAGAAAGGCGCAAAAAGGCCGAATCAGGGAAACAGCAAAAAGAGGTACTACCATTGCTTTTGGTTCATTTGCTTTAAAAGCGCTGGAACCAATCTGGTTAACTAACAGGCAGATTGAAAGTGCACGTCAGGCTTTAACGCGTCACATGAAAAGGGAAGGAAACGTTTGGATAAGGATTTTTCCGGATAAACCAATTACCAAAAAGCCGGCAGAAGTGAGGATGGGTAAAGGTAAAGGTAACCCTGAATATTGGGCTGCAGTAGTAGAGCCAGGCCGCATTTTGTTTGAGGCGGATGGAGTATCCTTACAAACAGCGAAGGAAGCCTTTGAACTGGCTGCTCAAAAATTGCCTATTGCGGTCAAGTTTTTAGTTAGAAGAGATTATCAGGCATAAAATAAATTAGCTAATGTGCTAATATGCTAATGATGAAAAATGCAGAGGCTTTAGATTTGAATGAATTAGCACATTAGCAAATTATCGAATTATCAAATTATCAATAATGTCAAAGAAAGTAGATTTTTCAACGAGTATTAAAGGTTTAGGTCCCGATGAATTGAAAGCTAAGATCGCTGAAGATGAATTGCGCCTGAAGAAAGTATCTTTTGCTCACAGCGTTACCCCCCTGGAGAACCCGGTAAGCATGCGTTTATTGCGCAAAGATATCGCCCGTTTAAAAACAGCATTAAGAAGTAAAGTACCCGGTTTATAATTAAACCATAAATTTTGCAACAATGACCGAAGTAGTAACAACAGTTGAAAGAAACCTGCGTAAAACCAAAGCCGGGGTAGTTACCAGTAATAAGGGTGATAAATCCATTACCGTAAAGGTGGAAAGAAAAGTAAAGCATCCGCTTTATGGCAAGTTCGTGAAAAAATCTACCAAATTTCATGCGCACGATGAAAAGAACGAGTGTAGTATTGGCGATACGGTTAAGATCATGGAGACACGCCCTATCAGCAAAACAAAACGCTGGAGGCTGGTTGAAGTAATTGAGAAAGTGAAATAGTATTTAGTAGTTAGTACTAAGTATTTGGACTATAAAATAGTCAACTTAAATTTAAAGAAATCTTCTTGGTACCAAATGGTGCTAAGTACTAAATCAGGATAAAATGATTCAGCAAGAAAGCAGATTGAACGTAGCAGACAACAGTGGCGCCAAAGAAGTGTTGTGTATCCGTGTGTTGGGTAACTCTGGCCAGGACTACGCTAAAATCGGTGATAAAATTGTGGTTACAGTAAAGGATGCAACACCTAACGGTGGTATTAAAAAGGGAACTGTAAGCAAAGCCGTTATAGTAAGAACGGTAAATAAATTACGCCGTAAAGATGGTAGCTATATCAGGTTTGATGATAATGCTGTAGTGTTATTAAATAATGCTGATGAGCCAAGAGGTACCCGTATTTTTGGGCCGGTGGCAAGAGAACTGAGGGACAAGGGCTACATGAAGATCATTTCCCTGGCCCCGGAAGTTTTGTAGTATTGTTGGCATTGAAGGCACGTACCACAAAGCTGTAAAAGTACAAGGGAGTGACACAACGATGCTCGTCATTGATTTGAAGTTCGTTCAAAAAAAGAAAAAAAGCCGAAGGGCGCATTAATAAAATGAGTACAAGATTTAAACCCAAGTTCAACATTAAGAAAGGCGATAACGTAGTAGTTATTACCGGTGAAGACAAGGACCTTAAAAAGCCACGTAAGGTGAAGGAAGTGATATTGGAAAAAGGCCGTGTATTGGTAGAAGGTGTAAACATCGTTACCAAACATACCAAGCCAACTTCACAAAACACCAAAGGTGGTATCCAAAAAATTGAAGCTCCTATCAACATATCTAATGTGATGCTTTGGGATGCAAAAACCGGCGGGCCTACTAAAATTAAACGTAGCAGGGAAAACGGAAAATTAATCAGGGTTTCTAAAAAATCAGGGGAGGTTATAAAATAATGAAAGCAACTTACACTCCAAGATTAGCAGACAAGTACACTAAGGAAGTAGTACCTGCTTTAATGAAAAAATTCGGTTATAAAACCGTAATGCAAGCGCCCAAGCTTACCAAGATATGTTTGAACCGTGGTGTGAATGGAGCGGTTGCCGATAAAAAATTGGTTGACATCGCAGTGGAAGAGTTATCAACGATAACTGGTCAGAAAGCAGTGGCTACCATGAGTAAAAAAGATATCTCCAACTTCAAGTTGCGTAAGGCCATGCCGATTGGTGCAAGGGTTACACTTCGCGGAGTGAAGATGTTTGAATTTCTGGACAGGTTTGTTTCGGTTTCTTTACCCCGTGTACGTGATTTTAAAGGAATTAATGATAAATCATTTGATGGCCGCGGTAATTTCACACTGGGTATTACAGAGCAGATCATTTTTCCTGAAATTGATATTGATAAGGTAAATAAAATTACCGGTATGGATATCACTTTTGTTACAACAGCAGGCACCAACGAAGAAGCGTTTGAGTTGTTGAAAGAATTAGGGATGCCTTTTAAAAACGTTAAAAAGTAAATACAAATTATAACATGGCAAAAAAATCAATTGAAGCCAGGCAAAGAAAGCGGGAAGTAATGGTGGCTAAATATGCTGTAAGAAGAGCAGCTTTAAAAGCAGCAGGCGATTACAAAGCTTTGGACTTGTTGCCAAAGAACGCATCACCGGTAAGGTTAAAAAACCGTTGCCAGTTAACCGGTCGTCCAAGGGGATACATCAGGCATTTTGCTTTGTCCAGAAATATGTTCAGGGACATGGCTTTGGAGGGTAAAATACCAGGTGTTACAAAAGCAAGCTGGTAAAGCAGTTGATCGTTTATTGTTGACCGTTGGTTGTTAAGGCATCAACGAACAACTATCAACCAACAACTACCAACCGAACAGGATATCGCATTGAAATAATTTATTAAACAACTAATTGAAATAACAATGGTTACTGATCCGATAGCAGATTTTCTTACAAGAATACGTAATGCCCAAATGGCAAACCATCGTATTGTTGAAATACCAGCTTCCAATTTAAAGAAGCGCATGACGGAGATTTTGTATGACAAAGGTTATATTTTGAAATACAAATTTGAAGATGATAGCAAGCAAGGCTTAATTAAGATCGCATTGAAATATGATGCAGCTACCAAATTGCCGGTAATTCAAAGCCTGGAAAGGGTTTCACGCCCGGGTTTACGTACGTACGCAAAGCCTGATGAATTTAAAAGAGTGAAAAATGGTTTGGGTATCGCAATTGTTTCTACTTCAAAAGGAGTAATGACAGATAAAGAGGCAAGGGCCCAGAATGTAGGTGGTGAAGTGTTGTGTAATATCTATTAAGCCCCTAACCCCGCTTGTTGGCGGGGAATAAATACAAAATATAAAACGATTTGACAATTAAGCCCCAGTCGTGGCTGAACACGAACCGGATTAAATAACGAACAAACAAAAACCGACCATGTCAAGAATAGGAAAACAACCGGTACATTATCCGGCAGGGGTAACCATCAGTATCGGTACGGATAACATGGTTACTGTTAAAGGACCAAAAGGTGAATTGAAACAGGCAATTGACCGTGATATCAAGCTGGAATTAAAAGATGGTTCACTTGAATTGGGGCGTCCAACCGACCAGATCCGCCATAAAGCAATGCATGGTTTATACCGTTCATTGGTAAACAATATGGTGAAAGGTGTTACCGAAGGATACACCAAACAATTAGAGTTAGTGGGTGTGGGTTTTAAAGCTGCTAACCAGGGTAATATTTTAGACCTTGCTTTAGGTTATTCTCACAATATCATTTTTGAAATACCTAAGGAATTAACCATCGCTACTTCACAGGAGAAAGGACAAAATCCGATCATTACATTGGGTAGTGTTGATAAGCAATTGCTTGGCCAGGTTTGTGCCAAGATCCGTGGATTGCGTAAGCCGGAACCATACAAAGGAAAGGGTGTTAAATTTAAGGGTGAAGTATTGAGGAGAAAAGCTGGTAAGTCGGCAGGTAAATAACCCCCTTTCCCCTAAAGGGGAGATGAGGGATACTAAAATTAGAGAGCTATTAATTCGCTTCTTGCCCCTTTAGGGGATAGGGGTACAAAATATACGATCATGAACAGCAAATCAATTGCAAGGCAGAAAATAAAATTCCGCATCCGCAAAAAAATAAATGGTGTTGCCGCCAGGCCACGATTAAGTGTTTTTAGAAGCAATGCTGAGATCTATGCACAGTTGATCAATGATGATAATGGAGTTACCATTAGTTCTGTATCATCCAGGGACAAAGACATTTTGGCCCAGAAAGTAAATAAAACAGAGAAAAGCAAACTGGTTGGGAATGCAATTGCAAGAAAGGCTGCTGATCTGGGTATTACTACAGTGGTTTTTGATCGCGGTGGTTATATTTATCATGGCCGTGTAAAGGCGGTAGCGGAAGGTGCAAGAGAGGGTGGATTGCAATTTTAATTTTAAATTTTCTAATAAGAACCATACATGTTTAAAGCAAACGATAACAGAGTAAAAGCTGGTGACCTTGAGTTGAAAGATAAAGTAGTATCTATCAACCGCGTTGTAAAAACAACTAAGGGTGGCCGTGCATTTAGTTTTTCCGCCCTTGTGGTAGTTGGTAATGGTGCAGGTATTGTAGGCCAGGGTTTGGGTAAAGCCAAAGAAGTACAGGAAGCCATCACAAAAGGTATTGAAGATGCAAAAAAGAATTTGATAAAAGTTCCGGTTATGCATGGCACTATACCGCACGATCAGTTAGCTAAAGAAGGTGCGGCTAAAGTTTTCATTAAACCTGCGGCACATGGTACAGGTGTAATTGCAGGAGGCAGCATGCGTGCGGTGCTGGAAGCTGCGGGTATTACAGACGTATTGGCCAAAAGCCTTGGCTCTGCTAATCCCCACAATGTGGTAAAAGCAACTGTAAAGGCATTGGCTACTTTGCGTGAACCAATCGCTGTCGCGAAAACAAGAAACATTTCTTTAAAGAGAGTATTCAACGGATAAAATAAAAAGGTGTAAGGCAAAAGGCGTAAGGTAAATAAACCCTAAACCCTAAACCCTAAACCCTAAACCATATTGGTATGAAAAAGATACAAGTAACACAGGTTAGAAGTGTAATAGACAGGCCGGAGCGCCAGAAAAGAACAATGGTAGCTTTAGGGTTGAACAAAATGAATGCTACTGTAGAAGTAGAAGCTACACCACAAATTTTAGGCATGGTCCGCAAAGTGAATCATCTTATTAAGGTGGTAGAGATAGCTTAATCGAATTGATAATTGATAATGGGTTAATGGATAATTCCTTAACTCATTCGTTTAAACCCTATCAGTTACAACATTATCAATTATCAATTAAATAATTATCAATTAAAATTGCGAGGGGTGATACCCCGTAAGTACAAAATCAAAAAAATATGGAATTACACAATTTAAGGCCAGCTAAAGGCGCAACACACAAAGCAAAGCGTATCGGTCGTGGTGAAGCAAGTGGTAAAGGTGGTACATCTACCAAAGGTAATAAAGGTGGCCAGAGCCGTGCAGGTTATAAAAGTAAAATGGGATTTGAAGGCGGACAGATGCCTATTCAGCGCCGTATTCCAAAGCGTGGTTTTAAAAATATCAACCGTGTTGAGTACAAGGTAATTAACACGGGCCAGATTGATCATTATGCTGAAAAGTATGGCATTACGGAATTTAACCTTGAGAATTTATATATCAACGGTTTAATCAGCCAAAATGATAATGTAAAGATTTTAGGTGTAGGCGAATTGAAGGGAAAATTTGATTTTAAAGTAAATGCAGTGAGTGCAAGCGCAAAAGTTGCAATAGAAGCAGCCGGAGGTTCAGTAGAGATAGTTAATTAAATTACCGATATTTACAGACGTATTCCTGCTTGCCAAATAGGGCAGGTATGAAAAGCGTCTTTTTTAATTTAACGCAAACATTTAAATCGTTTCAAGTCTGTGAAAAAGTTCATTACAACACTCAAAAATATCTGGAGCATTGAAGAGCTGCGGAACAAAATATTATTCACTTTACTGTTACTTTTTGTTTACCGTGTTGGTTCTTTTATTGTACTTCCCGGGATAGATCCTAATAAATTAGCCAACTTAACGGCAAGTGCGCAAACCGGTATGCTTGGCCTGCTGGATGCCTTTGTTGGGGGCGCTTTTTCCAAGGCATCTATAATGGCTTTAGGTATCATGCCTTATATTTCCGCTTCCATATTTATGCAACTGATGACCATTCTGGTTCCTCAAATGCAGAAGGTACAGAAGGAAGGTGAAAGTGGCAGAAAGAAAATTAACCAATGGACACGTTACCTAACGGTGATCGTTACTGTTTTCCAGGCCGCTGCATATATCGGTTACCTGAAAAGCCCTGGTAATGCGGAAGCATTGATTCCTTCGTTTAGCGCTTATTTTGTTGTTACAACCGTTGTGTTATTAACGGTAGGAACTTTATTTGTAATGTGGTTAGGCGAAAAGATAACAGATAAGGGGCTGGGTAATGGTACTTCAATTATCATTATGATAGGTATCCTTGCCAGGCTTCCTGAATCATTTTTACAGGAGTGGTCATCAAGAGCTGTAAGAGGCGGTGGCGGGTTATTGATATTCCTGATAGAGATTGCATTCCTGGTGGCTATTATTATGGGATTGGTAATGTTGATACAGGGTACAAGAAGAGTGCCTGTAAACTATGCAAAGCAAATTGTTGGTAACAGGCAGTTTGGCGGAGCAAGAAATTTTTTACCATTAAAAGTAAATGCATCTGGTGTAATGCCGATCATTTTCGCACAGGCGATTTTATTTTTACCAACAATTTTTTCCGGCTTTACCGGTGGTGGATGGGCTAAATATTTTACGGACCATACCAACGTTATTTACATGATCGTTTACTCTGTCTGTGTAATTGGTTTCACTTTTTTATATACAGCTTTGATATTTAACCCAAAGCAAATGGCGGAAGATCTAAAGCGTAACAATGGCTTTATTCCGGGCGTTAAACCAGGCCAGCCCACTGCGGATTATATCGGTACTATCATGGATAGAATTACTTTACCGGGCGCTGTATTGTTAGCATTCGTAGGTATTTTGCCGGGTATTTTTCAGTTGGTATTTAAAACGCAGCAGGGTTTCGCCAGTTTCTATGGTGGCACGTCATTATTAATCATGGTGGGTGTAATATTGGATACTTTGCAACAAATAGAAACACAATTGTTAATGCGCCAGTACGATGGATTGATGAGTACCGGAAGGATACAGGGCAGGCAAACAGTTGCTTCGGGAATTTAAGACTGCCCCTTTAAATCTATCCTAACCTCATCCTGCTTTCCGGTATTTTATCCTGAGATGGAAGCGGGGTGGCGGTGATCAGTTTGAAAGAATTAAGAAACGTATGATATTTTGAAAACCCCGGCCAAAAATGCCGGGGTTTATTTTTAAATTTATAAAAGATATGATTCATTATAAATCGAAAGTGGAGATTGAATTAATAAGGGAAAGTAGTTTGCTGGTAAGTAAAACTTTGGCTGAACTGGCGAAAATCATCAGGGCGGGAATTTCAACTTTGGAAGTGGATCGCATTGCCGAAGAATTTATCCGCGATAATGCGGCCACACCATCTTTTAAAGGTTTTCAGGATTTCCCCTTTGCCTGTTGCATTTCAGTAAATGATGCGGTGGTACATGGCTTTCCTACCAGGGATTATTTAAAAGAGGGTGATATTGTTACCGTAGATATAGGTGTTTATAAAAACAAATTTCATGGTGACAGCGCCTATACTTTTGCGGTAGGCGATATTCCACAGGAAGTAAAAAAATTGCTAAATATTACCAAGACCTCCCTGTTGAAAGGAATTGAAAAAGCGGTTCATGGAAATCGAATTGGCGATATTGCCTATGCTGTTCAATTTGCTACGGAAAAAGAGCATGGTTATGGAGTGGTAAGGGAATTGGTTGGGCACGGTATTGGCAAGCAGTTACATGAAGAGCCACAGGTACCCAATTACGGAAAAAGAGGTACGGGGGCAAAATTGAAAGAGGGCATGGTTATAGCCATTGAGCCAATGATCAATCTTGGTACAAAAAATGTGTATAATGATAAGGATGGCTGGACCATAAGAACCGAAGATGGTAAGCCCTCAGCGCATTACGAGCATACCATTTGCATACAAAGGGGCAAGGCCGATATCCTGTCTTCATTTACTGAAATAGAAGCCGCCGAAAAGGCAAACAATAATTTATGCTCTGATTACCTATAGTATATTTCGTTGAATTTTTTTCCGTACCAATGTTACCGCTACACTTTATTAGTGAACAAGATCAATTATCAGTATCAATGTTAACCAGGCACTATAATAGTAAATAAAATTAATTATTTATATGGAAAAAAATTATCCCGGCGAACAATGGAAGGCAATTGTTTTTGACTTCGATTTCGCCAACACATCAAGGATTGAAATTTCAAATTTCGGAAGATTGAGAACTTTCAACAAGATTTCCAACGGCAACATTATTAATGGATCAATGATAAATGGGTATAAAATTATCCGCCTGAAATTTTTTAAAGCAAGAGAAGAACGTGTACAAGACAGGCTGAATTACCTCCAAAAACAGGTATTGCAATTAACTCAAAAAACAAAGCAATTACAAGCCGCTCTTAATATTCCAGGCCGCAGGGACGGCACTTCCCTTTCCGGCAAAAAGGAATTTGAGGATACCGCTCTTACACTTAAAAAGCTGAAAGAAAATGTAAGCAAAAAATTCAGTGATGAGCTGAAAAGCAGGGTCATTTATTACCAGGCGCTTGTTCACAGGCTGGTGGCCGAATATTTTATTAAGAAGCCATCACCTGAACATACGCTGGTTGCTCACCTGGATTATAATAAAGTCAACAATAAAAGGAGCAATCTCAAATGGATGACACCGGATGAAAATTATCTTCATCAGCGTTTTAGCCCAAATGTAATGGCCAGTAAAGCATATGCCGATGGCAGGAGAAAGGAAGACGCCAGATCTACCAAATTATCTGTCACCAAGGTGATGCTGTTAAAAAAATTATTGAATGAGGGTAAGCCTATGCGCCAGTTGGTAAAACAATTTAAGGTAACGGAAACACAAATATTAAGGATCAAAAGAGGTGAGAACTGGGCGGAGGTGCAGGCGGCGCCATAATTATAATGGATAATTTTTTAATGGATATTTGATAATTATTTTTCTGCTTCAATAGTTTTTCTTTCCGCAAGCCAAACCATTAATTTATAAAAGTTTTTTTTGCAAGCGTACATTTTATTGTCCCGGCAAAGAAGCAGCCTTGGGGATCATCGTTGTGTCACTCCCTTTTACCGCATACCTGTGTGGATCTTTGATTGTGTTTTGTAAAAACGGTTGTTAGTATTAAGCAATCAAAATCCGTCTAACCGGATAATCATTTTTAATCCTGGTTCAGACAACCTTGTACCGCATACCATTGAAAATTTTCAATTGTGTTTTACATTAAAAATGCCTGCCAGATATTAACATTCAAAATCAGCATAATCAAATAAATCATTTTTAATCCTGGTTCAGGCAACCTTTGAACCTTTACACAACATGATCTCATTCCATGACTAAAAAACGCCTGGTAGTAATTGGCGGCGGTGCGGCCGGCTTTTTTTGTGCAGTCAATGCGGCAAGGATGAACCCTGATTTGGAAGTAATGATAATAGAAAAAACCGGCAAATTGTTAAGCAAGGTAAAAGTGAGTGGCGGCGGCCGTTGCAATGTTACCCATAGTTGTTTCAGCAGGGCGGATATGATAAAAAAATATCCCCGTGGAGCAGGATTTTTAAAGAAGGCCTTTCACCAATTTTTCACGACGGATACCATCAACTGGTTTAAGGAAAGGGGAGTGGAATTGAAAACAGAAGGGGATGGCAGGATGTTTCCCGTAACCAATTCATCGCAAACGATCATTGATTGCCTGATGAATGAAGTGGACAAATACGGGGTTGAAATTTTAATGAACAAGGAGGTAAGTGAAATTTCGAAGT
>JANOTW010000532.1:0-5732 GCA_031416575.1 Ferruginibacter sp. | reverse complement strand
ATTCTTCATTCCTAATTCCTAATTCTTAATTCCTAATTCCTAATTCTTAATTCACCGCCTCATGGAGTATTCAATTTTATAAATCCTCCATCAATCGGGTAATCGCAACCGGTAATAAATGAAGCCTCATCCGAACACAGGTACAGGATCAGGTTCGCTATTTCTTCCGGCTTGGCCATCCGGCCAATGGGTTGTGTTTTCGACAGTTTATCAAACATTTCCTGCTCTTTACCGGGATAGGTTTTTGCAATAAAATTATCTACAAAAGGCGTGTGTACCCTGGCCGGCGAAACACAATTGCAACGGATACCATCATTGATATAATCTTTCGCAACAGACAATGTCATCCCTACTACAGCGCCTTTGCTCATGCTGTAAGCAAACCTGTCGCTAAGGCCCACATACCCTGCAACTGACGCCAGGTTAATGATCACCCCGGCCCTGTCACGTTTCATCAGTGGTATTGCTTCATGCAGGCAATTGTAAATACCTTTTACATTCACTTTATATACCCGGTCAAAATCTTCTTCGCTGGTATTATCCGCTTTACCAATATTTGAAATACCGGCGCAATTTACCAAAATATCAATGCGGCCAATTTTTTCAAACAGGGATTTAATTGCATCCTGATTGGTAACATCCGCCAGATGTTGTACGGCATTACCGCCTTGCCCCTTAATCTCGTTTACCGCTTCTGTTAAGCCGGCTTCATTCATATCGAGCAGGTGAACTATTGCGCCCTGTTTTGCGAAAACAATGGCAACCGATTTACCAATACCGCTTGCGGAACCGGTAATAATGGCTGTTTTATTTTTCAGGTTAAACATTTATATAATTTTTTTGATCCATGACTATTCCTAAAGGGAACAGACAAACGAAGGCTGTGTTTTATTTTTTTTATGTACCTGGCTTAAGAATTTCAATTAAGCATTGTTCCGTCAGTCTATCCCGATAGCAAAGCGTATCGGGACACTTCTATACAACCATGCTTTTTGTCCGGGCTAAGAAGCTATGTGGATCATCGTTGCATCGCCCTCTTGTACCGCATACCATTGTGGAACTTTACCCACGTTGTAATTAGCGAAACATCATCTTCAGCCTATTTGTGTACCCTTGTACTCCAAATCATTGGGAGCTTTTACTAACATGGTTTGGGGCCCTTCTATTTATGCAATTCAAATATCTTTTCCATCAATATCCATTTTTCACCCGGCTTTGCCAAAGGTAATGCCTGTTGATATTTCCACAACATTTGTTCCCACTCCACCACTTTTTCATTGGAGGCGTCTGCCATCGCTTTCTTTTCAAAACTGAAATCATCATTCACTTCCATGATCATAAACAGCCGGTTGCCTACCCTGTATATATCCATTAGCTCAATGCCTGAGTTGATAATGCTTTGTAAAATATCCGGCCATATTTGCCGGTGATAAGCTTCATATTCTTTTATAAGGGTGTCATCCTCTTTTAAATCACAGGCTAGGCAATGTCTTTTCATACAGCAATATTAATAAGAAGAAATAATAAACCATTTTTGGGGTGCATTTCAAATTTTCGCTTCACTTATCAAGGCCGTGGTCGGTGTCCCAACGACCACGGCTGGCTTCCCCAGGCTGGTGTCCCACCAGCCAGGGGAAATTTGAATTGCACCCCATTTTTGAAAAAAAAAATAGCAGGTGGAAAGTTGATTCATTTAATACACATAACCGTCCTGTACTTAGCCCCCCTGTTCCCCGAAGGGGGGTTCTGGTGCATTAAACCCGTTGTAAACTTATTTTTAGGCGCCAATGGCAACAATATGGTGTTAATAATTTCCCGATCGCAACATCACGAATATACTGGTAAGGGGCCGAAGGCAACATCAGGTTGTTCTAAGAACTCCCCATTTGGAACATCCCGATTTTCGGGGAGGTGCCGGGGGCAAAATGAACTGTACAAAGACCTCCCCGCTAACCAGCGGGGCCGAAGGCAACATTAGTGCCATCGAATACCTCCCCTTCATTGCCAGTGGCTACAACCTGTTCATCCAATTCTTCAACCGCTCCAGCCAGTTATCATCCGTTGTTTTATTATTCATTCCAAAACCATGTCCACCGCCGGGATACAAATGCATTTCTACAGGCACTTTATTTTTTATACAGGCCTGGTAATAACGGATACTGTTGTCAACATGCACTGATGCATCATCACCTGCGTGGACTAAAAATGATGGAGGTGTTTTTGGCGTTACCTGCAATTCATTTGAAAAGAGTTTTATCTTTTCCGCTGATGCGTTTGCCCCCACCAAATTATTTCTTGAACCCTTATGCATAAACGCACTATCAAAACTGATAACGGGATAAAGCAATATGGCAAAATCCGGACGGGTGGAAGTAGTATCCGTATTGTTGGCATCCGCTTTAAAATCAAAGCGGGTGGATGCCGTGGCAGCTACGTGCCCGCCTGCAGAAAACCCCATGATACCGATTTGATTTTTATTCACGCCCCATTCTTTCGCCCTGGTCCTTATTAATCGTATGGCCTGTTGCGCATCCTGCAAGGGCGCCAAACTTTTATCAATCATTGTGGTATCATCTGGCAGGCGGTATTTTAACAAGAAGGCGGTAACACCCCATTTTATTAATTCTTCCGCAACCTTCGTCCCTTCTTTTTCATACGATAAAACAGAATACCCGCCACCCGGACAAATTATTACCGCCTTGCCATTCGCTTGTGCAGGCTTGTACATGGTAATGGATGGCACACTCACTTTCGCTATCCTAATAATGTTATCCCTGTACGTTGAATTTTCTTTGTTGGGTGCGGCAATTGAATTGGGCACGCCGTTGTTGTACAAAGGCATTTCGGTAGTATTTTGCGCCTTTGCATTTGCAAACATGAAAACTGATAGTAAGAGCAATAAATTTTTCATTGATGTATTTTTATATGGGTTTAATAATTATTTTTTTTCAGCGGGCCATTCAAATGCTTTTGTCCGATAGGATGCACCCTCTTTATCCCCTGTGCAGTTTAAACACTTTTTTCAAAAAACCATCAATAAAATTTACGGTTGGTTCAAACCAGGGATCAAATAAACAAAATGAATGGGGTGCACCTTCAAAATCATGCACTTCCGAATAGATGTTATGTTCGTTTAAAACTTTTATATAATCTTCCCTGCCGGCATGCATCCTGGCCACTGAGCTATTAAGGTATAGTGTGGGAGGTGTGTTTCTGCTTACATAACTGAGCGGAGATGCTGCTTTCCACAGTTCCATATTGTCTTTTTTTGGATAACCAAACCAGTAGGTAGCGGCAGATGTTCTTTTAGTGTCATCACCTTCCCCGCCATCCGGATGAACAAACGATAAAGTGCCATCAATGTCCACTACCGCATTTACATGAGACTTCATATCCGTATTACATGTAGTGCCTTCAAACAATGGCATATTACCGGTAGTGCCCATAAATGCAGCCATTTCACCACCTGCAGAAAAGCCCATTGCTACAATCCGCGAAGTATCGGCATTATATAAAACAGCATTTTTTCTTACCCATCTGATAGCAGCTTTAATATCAAATACCGCTGCTGGAAAAAGAGCCTCGGTTGAAAGCCTGTATTCAGGAGTAAAACATACATAACCCAGGTCAGCAAGTTTCTGTGCCAATGGATAATGCTGCGTACGGTTGCCGCTACGCCAGCCACCTCCATGAATAATAATTATGGCGGTTTTGGGGGTTGTACTTTTCTCTTTCGGATAGAAAGCATCGAGTTTTAATTTACGATCACCTATGCTGCAGTAGGTAATATTTCTTTTTTCCGCGACGGATGCCAGCTTAAATTCATTGATGATCTTAATATTTGGATGCGTTGCCCTTGTATTTTTATAAGCGCTGATTGTTGTATAAGAAGTATCAGGCTGGCCTGTAATACCTGCAGTTGATTGTGCAGCGATATTTCCGGCAAAAACGAAACAGGCAATACAAAAATATACATATTTCATTTTCCTTCCGGATGCAAGGGCATTACTGGCTATGGAGTACAACACTATATTCATTTGATTTTTTTATCAATTTAACTGATTCATATTGAATGTGATCTTATTAAGATTTTTTGGGTGCATCCCAAATTGTCGCTACAATTATCAGGAACGTGGTCGGTGGGACACCGACCACTCGGCGGGCTTCCCCTGGCTGGTGTCCCACCAGCCAGCGACAATTTGGGATGCACCCGATTTTTTCCAAAGTACCGGCATTGATTGTATCAATAGCATTGCATAATAAAACAGAGAGATGATGGTTAGCTTTTTTTTCATTGTTGCATTGGGTCCCAATTACCAAAAATATTTTTTATGGAATATTGTTTCGCCTCCTGATCAGTCAATTGTTTTATCCAGCCCACCCTGGCCTGGGGTGTGGCGCCGGGGCCATAGTTTTTATACTCGCTATAACGGGCTGTCTTTTCATTCTCAGCGTTCTTCCAGTTATTCCATCCTTCCCCCAGTATATGGCTTCCCATATAACAATGCAGGTAGGTAACGCTTGCGTATGGCCGCCATGGCCTTCCCAATGAAACGCCGTGTAAACTGGTATCCCCCGTTAGCACACAATCATAAAAAACATATCCAACCGCATTTTCCTTTGGTGTGGAGGCGGCCGTTACATGCGAATTCTTTTTGCTGTGGATATGGCATTGCTCAAACCAAGCCGTTGAGGAACCAAAAATAAAATCCGTAGTACCTTCTATGTAACAGTTTTTAAAGTATTGCCGGCTCAGTGGATTATTGATAAACAACACATCCTGAAATCCAATAAAACGGCAATTATCAAAAACCGCTTTATCACCATCAGACTCTACCGCTACCGCCTGCCCTGCAGTAAAGCCTGCGTCGTTTTGAAAAGTTATATTATTGGCTGTAAAATTATCGGCTTTGATGAGGAAACTCCAGGAAGTCCTTGTATTAATGGTGTCGCCTTTTGGAGAAACCTTTCCGGTATGGTCATCATAGGTTAATATCGTATTGAATTTATCTTCGCCAATAATGGTTACAAATTTTTTAGAAGGATCAAGCTGCAATTTTTCTTTGTAAATTCCATTTTTGATAAAAATGGTGATGGGTTTTTTACTGTTACCCTTAATTGAATTCAATGCCGCCTGAACTGATTTAAAATTACCGCTTCCATCCTTTGCGACAATTATTTTCAGCGCATTGCCTTCCCGCAGTTTTGCCTGGCCAAAAGAAAGAGGCCCAAAAATCAAACAAGTAAAAAGTAAAATAAGATTTTTCATTTCATTTTTCTTATTGAACGGGTATCAAATGCACCGTTATGGTTAATTCAATTTATAAAGCCCGTGACCGGTGGGACACCGGCCACTCTGAAAAACGGGAAGAAAAATTTTTGTCCGGGCAATTGAAGCTATGGGCATCATCGTTGCATTGGTACATCCCGATAGCACAGCGTATCGTGGACGCCCTCTTGTACTTAATACCATTGGGGAACTTTAATTAACGCATATAAAACCACGTTGTAGGAACAGGCCGCGGCCTGTTCCTACACAATCACCATCTTTTACCGCATAACATTGTGGATCTTTACCCACGTTTTAATGAGCGGCACATCCGCCTTTTCTTATTTGGGAACACTTCAGATTGCACTTCAATTGCACCGGTCAAAAAATTTTTTCTTCTTTCAGGCTTTAGCCAAAGAAATAATTTGGCTAAAGCCCAATTTATTTTTTTTTGCAATTCTAT
>JANOTW010000531.1:0-2712 GCA_031416575.1 Ferruginibacter sp. | reverse complement strand
ATGACATTTACCAATTTCTTCCTGTTCTGATTCTCCCATGAGCGGTGAGTATTCAAAATTTTTATTCAATTCCCAGAAAAATTTTGCTCTTGGTTTATTATAGTTACCTGTTTCATTCATTGTTTCGGCATCATACAATCTACCGTTCACCATCGTATAGCGGATTGTTTCGGTATTATAAATATTTTCCAACGGGTTTTTATCCATCACTAATAAATCAGCCAGCTTACCCGGTTGTATGGAACCAATCCAGTCATCCAATCCCAAACTTTGTGCAGGATTAATAGTTGCGGTTTTTAATGCCTGATGATTGGTCATTCCACCTTGTGTCATCATCCAGGTTTCCCAATGTGCACCCAATCCCTGCAACTGGCCGTGTGCACCCATATTTACTTTTACGCCGGCATCCACCAATTTCTTTAAACTTTTTGAAACAAGCATATGACCATTTACATATTCTTCTTCCGGCAGCATAGTGCGGTGACGGCTTCTTGTATCAATAACGGCTCGTGGCGTAAAACTCATGAGTCTTTTTTTCTCCCATACATTGCTATGCTGGTACCAGTAATACTCACCACTTACCGAACCATACGAAACAATTAAAGTAGGTGTGTAAGCCGTGCCCGAATTTTTCCAGAGTTGTATGATATCATCATGCAGGGTTGCAACTGGCATATTATGTTCAATGGTGGTATGTCCATCCAATATCATAGAAGTGTTGTGGTAAAAAAATGAACCGCCTTCAGGAACCACTTCTATTCCCAGTTCCCGTGCAGCCTGTATCACCATCTGCCTTTGATCCCGGCGTGGCTGGTTATAACTTTTTACAGAGAAAGCCCCGAAAGCTTTTGTTCTGCGGATGGCACTTCTTGCATCATCTATATTATTAACTACAGCTTTAAAATTTCCATCGGCACCATACAAAATTGTTCCTGTTGAAAAAACTCTTGGGCCAACAGTCATTCCTGCTTTCTGCAATTCGCTTTGTGCAAAAACCCATTCTGTATTGGCAGATGGATCATGCATAGTAGTAACGCCATAAGCAAGGTTGGCATAATACGGCCAGAATTGTTTTGAAGTTAACCCGGAGTTGAAATGATTACCGTGTGCATGGGCATCAATCATTCCCGGCATTATGGTTTTACCGCTGCAGTTAATAATTTTTGCATTGGCAGGAATTTTTATTGAACCTGATTTGCCAACAGCTTTAATAGTATTCCCTTCCACCAATACTGTTCCGCCGGTTATCACTTCATCCCCATTCATTGTTATTATTCTTGCATTGGTAAAAGCAATTATTCCCTCCGGCTTATCCATAGCAACTGATAACCCCGCATCAATTCCATTTTCCGGCATTTTAAATAATGAATCCGGTTTATTGGCAATAAATTCAAACCGTTCTTCCAGGTTTATTGAAAAATACTGGCTGCCCAATGTATAATGTAATTGCTTGCTGCCATTACTCCAATGAAGGTTAAAGCCGGCATCTTTTGCTACCTGCTTCACAGGAAAATCTGTTGTGCCACTTCCGAGGTCAATTGTTTTTCCTGTTTGTGGAAATGAAGCCACATAAACTTTATGCAAGTCAATAAATGCCACCCATCTTTCATCCGGTGAAACAGTGAAGTTGCTTCCGTAAGTGCTTTTTATATGAATGCGGTCATCGGAGCCATCTAATTTACAACTTGATAAATTAAAATTCAATCCCCCTCCCGATTGATAATAAATCCTATCTCCTTTTGCGTTGAACTCAGGCGAACTTCCTTTATCGGAAATAAATGTGGCAGCGCCGCCATTTGCCGGCATTGAATAAATACCCGGCTTGGAAGTATAACCCGGCCCCATTAAATCACTTGTTCCGTCTTTTCTAAAAACTATCCATTTGCCATCAGGTGAAAAGGATGGTGTCCGGTAATTTGCTTTTTCATTGGTAACTTTTTCTGGCGTCCCGCCATCAACCTTTACTTTATAAATTGCCCCTGATTCCGAATCGCTTGCTGATATGTACACCAATGATTTTCCATCAGGGGAAAAGACAGGTTCAAATTCAAAATGTTTTCCGGTAGTAATCCTTTCAGGTTTTCCATTGGGCAATTCTTTTTTCCATAAATAACCTACTGCATTAAAGACTAACAACTTTCCATCAGGAGAAGTAACAGCATGACGTATAACATTTACTTTGAATGACGATGGGTTAAGGTTTTGTTTAAACCGCACTGCATCATAGACCTTTTGTTTTACAGTACATGTAAATGGGATATCGGTTGATTTATTGTATCCATTTACATCCACTTTATTAATCTTGCCATTTGCCCAGATAAAAATAGATTTATCATCCGGCGACCAGGCAAAGCCTGTATATATCCCGAAAATTGTCCATGCCTCCTGCTGATCTTTTGAAAGCATATCATAAACCGGCCATTCCTGTGCTGTTTCAAGATTTCGGATATATAAAACCGATTTTGTACGGATGCGTTTTACAAACGCTAATTGTTTCCCATCTCTGGAAACCTGCGGCCGTACTGCACCACCTGCGCCACCTGTTATAGTTTCGCTGATTCCCTTGTCCCTGTCAAATCGTTTGATAACAAATATCTGGTTGTTGGGATCTTTATTATATTGAAAAAAGCCACCGGGATACATGTCTTCACTGTAGTAAACATATCGCCCATCAGGTGATACGCTGGGTTCATTCAAATCCTGCTGATCATT
>JANOTW010000530.1:0-3419 GCA_031416575.1 Ferruginibacter sp. | reverse complement strand
AACTGAAGAACCCGTAGATCTGTTCACTGGATTTTAGAGTTAATTTTACCCCCCTGCTTTTCATTTTTAAAAACCCATGCAGTAAAATCAGTACTTTCAGAGGAAAAAAAACTCATTTTTCATTTATCTCGGACAATAGTGGTTTTTAATTAAAAGAAAAAATAATCACACTTGTACATTTGAATAAATAGCGGCACTTTCATTTTGCCAATAAATCTTCATTAACGAGGCGAGGCAAGGAGTTCTGAAGCTATTAAAGACTAACGGCTAATGGTTAACAGCTTCTTGCCCACATCAATTTCTCTGTTCTGGCTAACAACCAATAGATAAAAGCTTCTTTTTACCATATTTTAATTTACCGGTTTCTCCCTTATCTTTGCCGCCTAAATTATAAACATTGGCTACAAAGTTTTCAAAAGAAACCTACCTGTACTGGTACGAATTAATGCTTTTATTACGCCGTTTTGAAGAAAAAGTCGGGCAATTGTATGGAATGCAAAAAATTCGTGGCTTCTGCCATTTATATATTGGGCAGGAGGCGGTTGCGGCAGGCTGTATGACTGCAACCAACCCGGAAGATAAATTCATTACCGCTTACAGGGATCATGCCCTGGCTATTGCAAAAGGTGTATCACCCAGATCCTGCATGGCAGAGCTGTACGGTAAAGCTACCGGATGCAGTAAAGGCAAGGGTGGCAGCATGCACTTTTTTGGTGTGGATGTCGGTTTTTTCGGCGGGCATGGAATTGTGGGCGCTCAAATTGGAACCGGGGCAGGATTAGCTTTCGCTGAAAAATACAAGGGTACTGATAATGTGGCGCTTTGTTTTTTTGGCGATGGCGCAGCAAGGCAGGGTATGCTGCACGAAACTTTTAATATGGCTATGCTTTGGAAATTGCCCGTAGTATTTATTTGCGAGAATAATAATTACGCCATGGGTACTTCTGTAGCACGTACCAGTAATGTATTGGATCTGTACAAACTAGCAGATGCTTATGATATGCCTGGCGACAGCGTGGATGGCATGAGCCCTGAAGATGTACACAATGCTATTTTACGTGCGGTAAACAGGGCAAGGGAAAAAGGCGGCCCTACATTATTGGAGGTAAAAACTTACCGCTACAAAGGGCATAGCATGAGTGACCCTCAAAAATACAGGACCAAAGATGAGGTGGAGGAATATAAGGAAAGGGATCCAATAGACCACGTGCTTAAAGTACTGAAAGATGAGTATAAAGTAACCGATGAAGAAATAGAAGTAATGAACAACAGGGTAAAGGCGCAGGTAGATGAAAGTGTTCAATTTGCGGAAGAAAGCCCATGGCCAAATGATGACGAATTATTAAAAGATGTTTACAAGCAGGTGGACTATCCATTTATAATGGATTAATAAAAACATAAACCGGTATTCAATAAAGAAATTTAGTTTAAAATTAAAACACCAAATCCTAATTTATAACGTGCCGCCTGCTCCCCGGTTGGGAAAGTAAGGACAAGGCAAAACAAACAAAAAATGGCAGAGAATCAAATATCAGCACCAGTGATGGAAACAAATGAGATCGTTGACAGGGCCAAAGGTTTTTGGGCTAAATTCAGCAAACCGATTATTTATGTTGGAAGCGCATTGATATTAATTGTAGGGGGATGGATCGGTTATAAATACCTGGTCCTGGCGCCTAAGGAAGTAAAATCCGCGGACGTTATTTTTCCTGCTGAGCAATTATTTGATAAAATGACACAAACCGGTTTCAACAAGGATTCCATCAACCTGGTATTAAATGGCGGAAGTGGAATAACGAACGGTGTTATAAAAATAGCCTCCGGTTATAGTGGAACGCCGGCAGGAAACAGGGCCAATTTTATTGCAGGGGCCTGTTATTTGCATAGCAGGGATTTTAATAAAGCGGTAAAATATTTAAAAGAATTTTCTACAAGCGCCACGCAGGTGCAAACAGCCGCATACAGTATGCTTGGAGATGCTTATGCTGAATTAAAAAAGAATGAGGAGGCATTGGACTATTATAAAAAAGCGGCATCCGTAAATGAGAAAGATGAATTCATGACATCGGAATCATTGTACAAAGCAGCGTCCTTTGCGGAATCAACCGGTAAAACTAAAGAAGCCATTGAATTGTATCAAAAAACCAAAAAAGATTTTCCAAATAATACGCATGTAGCGGATATTGATAAGAGCCTGGCAAGACTGGGGATTTTTAAATAGCGCCATGCTAAGAATAAAATGACCCGAAATAATCCGTGTAGTAAATAGTTACAATTTGTTTTAAGAAAATACTTAACTGTAATTATGTCAAGCAGTTCATCAAATTTATACAATACAACAGGCATCCACTTACCAAAGGGTGCCTGTGTTGTTATTGTACGCACTGAATGGAATGCCGGATCTATTGATAAGCTGGAAAAAGGATGCAAAAAAGTGCTGGAAGAAAACGGGGTGGATTATAAAATTGTAACTGTTCCGGGGGCGTTTGAAATCGCATTTTGTATAAAAAATTATTGGGACGCATATAAATACAGGGATGATAAACCGCATGCATTTATTGCATTGGCTTGTGTGGTGAGAGGCGATACACCTCATTTTGATTATGTATGCAAAGCGGTGACGGATGGCGTTGTGCAACTCAATCTATCCTTACCGGCGCCTACCATCTTCGGGGTATTAACGGTAGATAATCAGCAACAAATAGATGAAAGAACCGGTGGCCGGCACGGACATAAAGGTGAAGAAGCCGCAATCACAGCATTGAAAATGATTGCACTCAAAAATTCATTTAGCATACCCAATAATGCCCCAATTCCTAAAGAGCTTTTATAAAAGCAAAAGAATTCAACTGTAGAAGCAATTTAATTTTCAAAAAAATAATTACCTGTTACAGTTTTAGGCGCATGTTTGTTTATTCTTTTTGTCCAAACAGTTGTGCCCTGATTAAGCATCGTTGTGTCATCGTAATCCCGAGTATGGCTTGTGTGCTGCATCGGGACTCACTTGTACTGCATATCATTGGGGATCTTTACCCACGTTTTATTTAGAAACATGCATCAGGGAGAACCACAACAAGCCTTTAAAAGGAAAATTTTGTACTGTAGAGCATTACAGCTTTTTCAAACTGCTGGTAAATTGCCTTTATTATTTTAGTGCTGGAAGTAAAAGCACCCGACTTTAGGGGAATAAAAATATTTCACATTTAAAATCCTGATTCCCCGCCGCAGCGGGGATGAGCATGAAAGTTCAACTGTTTATACCATGTTTCGTTGACCAGCTTTATCCGCAAACAGCCTTTAACATGGTTAAAGTGCTGGAGAAAGCCTGTTGCGATGTACATTACAATACCAATCAAACCTGCTGCGGCCAGCCCGCATTCAACGCTGGTTTTTGGGATGAAGCAAAAGAAGTGTGCGGC
>JANOTW010000529.1:0-6219 GCA_031416575.1 Ferruginibacter sp. | reverse complement strand
TGCCCGTTTGCAAACCTGGGATTACCACACGCCACGTAGAGACAAGGCAATGCCGTAGAGACAAGGCAATGCCTTGTCTCTACAATCGAATAATTGAACAATCGGTTAACCGGACAATCGCATAACCAACCAAACACCTATACCAATCAATAATAAAATGGCAACAAAAAATAATCGAAATTAAATTGCAATGCCAGACAAATTTCAAAATAAATATCGCATACCATCTGCCCGTTTGCAAACATGGGATTACCACACGCCACGCCACGTAGAGACAAGGCAATGCCTTGTCTCTACGATCGGACGATCGGACAATTGAACAATCGGTTAACCGGACAATCGCATAACCAACCAAACACCTATACCAATCAATAATAAATTGGTAACAAAAATTATCCGAAATTGAATTGCAATGCCAGACAAATTTCAAAATAAATACCGCATACCTTCTGCCCGTTTGCAAACCTGGGATTACGGCAGTAATGCCGCCTATTTTATAACAATATGTACTAAAAAAAGGGAACATTATTTTGGTGAAATTGTGAATGAAGCAATGCAATTAAACGAAATTGGAAAATTTGCAGAACAATATTGGTTAGAAATTGCGGTTCATTTTTCATTTATTGAATTAGGCAATTTTGTGGTAATGCCCAATCACATGCACGGCATTTTGATTATTGATAAACCCGTTGTAGAGACAAGGCAATGCCTTGTCTCTACGGACAAACCCACCAACACAAATAATAAAACCATTGGGCAAATGCGGTTTCAAAATCAAGGTAAAGGCACCATTTCATCCATTGTTGGTGCCTACAAATCGGTTGTTTCAAAAAATGCCCATTTTGACAATCCTGTTTTTGCATGGCAATCCCGTTTTCACGACCATATTATTCGTGATGCTACCTCATTTCAAACCATACAAAATTATATCGCAAATAATCCAATGAATTGGGAAAAAGATAAATTTTATGGGTAAACAGCCGGAACAAATATTAAGATTACAATTGATTGTACAACCAAGAAACAAAACAGTGAATTTTATTTGTTGGATAACCTAAAAGATGAACGGGCATTTTAATTTATAACACAATTAAAGTTCCACATTGGTATGTGGTACAAGAGGGCGATGCAACGATGTTGCCCATGGCTTCCTAGCCTGGACAAAAAAATTTATTCACGTTTTATCCGTTGCACAGTATATTTTTTTTACAAAGGCGGTTTTATAAAAACCAGGAGGCTAACCTTATTTTTTTGTGAGTGAAAAAGGTTGATCGCCTTCAGATACACCACGATTGATTGCAGGCTTATTATCCATATCCAGTTTTAATACGCTCCCATTTATTATATCGCTATGCAATAAAAAATTACGGGTATAATTTTTACCATTCAAACTGGCGGCTTTAATGTAAACGTTCGCCTTATTATTCAAGGGTGCGTCTATAATGAATTTTTTCCCGTTTTCTAAATTGATGGTGATTTTTTTAAACATCGGGCTTCCCAATACATACTCGCCTGTTCCAGGTGTTACACTGTAAAAGCCCATTGCACTCAACACATACCAGGAGGAGGTTTGACCCTGGTCTTCATCGCCGGGGTATCCATTTTCTGTAGCATTATATAACTTACTCATTACCTCGCGTGCATGAAACTGTGCTTTCCATGGTTCATTGGCATAATTGTATAAATAAATCATGTGCTGTATGGGTTGGTTACCATGCGCATACTGACCCATATTTGCCATCACCATTTCCGTCATTTCATGTATCATCCCACGGTAGGTGCCCACTTTTACTTTATTCGGTTCTGTAAAAACTGAATCGAGTTTTGCTGTAAAAACCTTGTTGCCACCCATCAGGTTTATCAATCCCCTTATGTCGTGAAACACCGACCATTGCCAATGCCAGGCATTGCCTTCCGTAAATGGGCCGCCCCATTCGATTGGATCAAAGTTTGGGCTCCATACACCATTGGTATCACGTCCACGCATAAAATTTGTTGAGGGATCGTACACGTTTTTATAATTGTACATCTGGCGTTGAAAAATATTGGAATAAAAATCATTGCCCGTAACTTTTGCCAATTGATACCCGCAAAAATCATCGTAAGCATATTCCAATGTTTTAGCGGTTGATTCCCTGTACTTTGGATAAGGCACATAACCTAACTGGGCATATTCTTTCCATCCATCCCGGCCATTTGACGGGCCCCATGGCCCCTTGTTGGTGGCTTCATGCAAATAGGCTTTTAATGCTTCATTGGGGTCGAATGTCCTGATCCCTTTTACCCAGGCATCCGTAAAAAGCGTAATAGCGTGGTTACCGATCATACTTCCGGCTTCGCTGGGAAACGACCAGGAAGGCAACCAGCCACACTGGTTGAAGGCATCCAGCATGGCCTGCATATATTGACCATGCATAGTGGGGTGTAATAGGGTATTTAAAGGGAACTGTGCCCGGAAAGTGTCCCAAAAACCAGTATCGGTAAACATATACCCCGGGTGAACTTTACCATCATAAGGGCTGAAATACCAGGGCTTCCCGTCCTTACCGATCTCATAAAATTTTCTTGAAAATAAACTCGCCCTGAAAAAGCAGGAATAAAATGTAGCTTTATCTTCTTCGCTCCCACCTTCAACCTGAATTTTATTCAAGGATTTATTCCAGGCGGCGGCTGCTTTACTTTTTGTTTGCTCCAATGTTTTATCGGCGCCTAATTCATTGGATAAATTCAATTCGGCCTGCTCCATACTGATATAAGAAGATGCTACTTTTAATTGAACAGTTTCCCCGGCCTTAAATTGAACATAAGCCCCATAACCCAGGCCTTCTGCTGCAACAGAATCGGCATGGATAACATTCTTCCTGTTTTCCCAGGTTCCATAATTTATAACCGGTTTATCAAAATAGACAACAAAGAAATTTTTGAAACCTTTTTTAAAACCCTGTCCATTATTTACATAGCCTGTTATTTTCTTTTCTTTCGGATAAATTTTTATTTCACTGATGTTGGTATAGCCATCTAAAACCAGGTAGCTTTTTTTCGCCTTTGGATAAGCAAAACGTAAATGCGCCCCTCTTTCCGTGGGTGAAATTTCCGTTGTGATCTTGTTTTCAAATGTTACTTTATAATAGTTTGGTTTCGCGATTTCGTTGGCATGTTTAAATTCTGCTTCCCGGTCATTTTCATTTACCACTAAATTATCAATCATGGGCATGAAAGAAAAAACAGCGTAATCCCTTGTCCACGAGCTGCACTGGTGGGCCTGTTGAAACCCACGGATCTTGGTTTTAAAAAACTGGTATTTCCATCCATCACCGTTTTTACCTGTTTGCGGCGTCCAGGTGTGCATTCCAAAAGGCAGGGCTGTTGTTGGATAAGTATTGCCACGGGTTAACTCATGTTTTGAATTAGTGCCCTGTAAAGTATTTACATATTTAACCAGGTCAGCATCCTGCGCCAATAAGCTGTTACAAAATAAACTTAGTGACGTGATAATAAAATGAGTTGATTTCATGTGCGTATTTTTTTACCTGGTGATAGTTAAGGTAATGCAATTGAGTAAGGTATTCATTTGAAAAATTCAAATTCAATTCAATAAAGTTGTCTGAACTATGATTTTTATGATTTTATGATTCTTATGATTTTATGATTACAAATGTTTTTCGGAACAGGGCAATTAATAAATCAGTATTATCAAAATAATAAAATTAGCTATTCAAATATCAATTAATCAAATTAATCACATCAATCATAAAAATCATAGTTCAGGCATTTTTATTCGCAATTTAAACCCCTTCAATACAACCATTCTTATTATTTGTCCGGTCTAAGAAGCCATGTGGAACATCGTTGCATCGCCCTCTTGTACCGCATACCATTGGGGAACTTTAATTGTGTTTTATTTAGCGTAACATTAGCCGCCGCTTATTTGGGGGCTCTTGTGCTGCATACCATTGGGGAACTTTAATTGCGTTGTAATTAGCGAAACATTTGCCACGGCTTATTTGGGCGCTCTTGTACATTTTATCACTATTCAGCAATGTTTGTCTGAACAAAGCCGATCTATCTTTGCCTAAGGATTGATCCATATACCTCTATTCCAAGTTTCTCATTTCCGTCTTCTTGAATCGCATTTGGATAATGACATCCGTAATACCAACCTCTATTACCTAACATTTTACCAGTAATATCCATTAATTTATCAGCTGATTGAAAGTGTTGATCTTTTGGGTTGTCAATAATCTTAAAAACTACAGTCTGTAAGAAAACCTCGTCGTATCGCTTTTCATCTAAATAGAACAATTCATCAGCATTCACATACCAACTTAGTTGCTTAAAGATAGCGTCATCATAAGTCGTCCATGCTTCCATGTCCCAATGAAAGTCCTTGATTTTTCGAGACGTGTTTTCCCATTTTGATTCCAGCAGAAACAGTGATTTATTTACAGTCAATAGGGCATCGCATCTTCCATTAGATCGGCTTTCCGCCTCTTTAACAGAGTATTCTTGAATTGTTGAGACTATAGATTGCGAATTATTGCGGATCTGAGCGGTTAGATATAAAGACAGAAACGTTCTCTCAGTAAACCAGTCCTGAAAATCTGTTACTCCATTCTGATCGCAGACGTGATCAATTTCTTTAAAAAACCAACCAAGAGAGGAAGTCAGATAGTCTTGTTGCGTGGCGTCGACAGATGAATGAATTTTAATCATGGCGTTATTTCGGAATAGGTTTCGTACAACGATCAAGTATTTGCGAAGACAGGATATTCATTGATTGTCCAGCCCGGAACAAATGCCCATTTGAAAATATGTTGTTGAAGTTATGAACTAAAGATGAAAATTGAACGTCGAACCCGAACTACTGCTGATAGTAGCACATAGCTGATGTTACATTGTCCAGCCCTGCTTTTGCAAATACTTTTGTTGGCCGCAGGTTTATGATAAGTCAAGTCCTGCTTTCTCAATTAAGATTTTTAATATTCCCTTTTTATAGTATGAGTAAAATCCAATTGCCAGTCCCACTAAAGCGCCAACTCCAGATTTTATGTCAACGATGTGCAAGTTGATTAAATAAATTTGTCCCTCAATTTTATAACCCTCACAAAAGTTTGTAATGACCTTAATGAAATTCCAGTCAATGCCACTGATAAGCCGATAAATTATGTGTCCTACTACAACAGCTATAACGATAACTGCTAAACCCCAAATTAAAGCACTAATGGATTTAAGTACGTCAGCTCGTTTTATTTTTTTTCTAATTGCTAAAACTGTCAGCGTTATTACAATTAATAAAAACGGCACTAATAAAAAGGTCGTAAAGCTAAGTTGAGAAATGTCTCTGTAAAATGGGTCAAATGAAAATTTTCCATTTTCCAAAGCAAATAGTCTTGTGTACCACGATGCTCTTTGTCTAAAGATAAAGTGGTCAACAAGAACGGAGATTAAAAACCAACCAATGCAAATTCCAATAACATATTGCGGTTTCGCAGGTTTTGAAAAGTAAGATGAATATGTCATAAGCGGTCAGTTTAACTTGCAACCAACGTTAGGGCTTTGTGCAGGTGTGGCATTAGAATTCCGTCCGCCCGAACAAATGCCCGGCTTTTGATAAAGATAAATGTTTAGAACCAATGTTTGGCGATGTTGGTCAAGCCCGAACCAAAGCTCGGATATGCACAAATGCCGATTGCTACAACCTCAAGCCGCCCTTGCACAAAACCCACTGTTGGCTGCAGGCATATTTTGCTAATGTTTGTTTTGTCCAATAATAAACAAAATCTGTTCTGCACTTCTATGGTCGTTGTCTGTATTCGCAAGTTTCAAAAATGCTCTTGATTTATCGATTGATTTTTTTACTCCTTCGCCTGTCAAATATGAAAGTCCAAGAAGATAATTTGCTTCATCAATTTCATATTGTGTGTGTCTTTGCAACTTGTCAATTGAAACTTTATGAAAATGTTTACAAGCAATTACTTTGTCAATTGAAACACCAATTCCATAATAGTAGCAAAGTCCAACAGTAAACGAATAGTCAGCTGTATCAATTTTGTCTGCTAAGGAATAATACTCAAAAACTTTTTTGAAATTTCCTTTGTCTCTATAAATTGTTCCTAAATTTAATGCAGCTCTGCTTGAACCTTTGTCAATTGCAAACAAGTAATTCTGAACAGCTCTATTTATGTCTTTTTCACAGCCTTTTCCTTCGCTTAAAAAGTC
>JANOTW010000528.1:0-1875 GCA_031416575.1 Ferruginibacter sp. | reverse complement strand
TTAGCAATAAAAAAACACACGATGGGTAAAACCAACATTTGGCATACAAGCCCTATAACCACTGCCTTAGGGTAAACAACTATGCGTTTAAAATCACCTAACGTAAGGGAAAGCCCCAATCCCATCATAATGATAGCAATAGCAAGTGGTAACAATACTACGGTAAGAAAGCTTGATTCCATATGGTATATTATATAAAGATTTATACTGTTCGGGTTCGTGACTGTGTCAAACTTTCGAATGTTAAGTTAGGCATAATTGTCATGAACCTCTCAAAGGTTGTCATAAATGGCCATTACGATTTACTGGCACACAAGATGGTGGAATTAAAGTATGTAAAAGGCTTCTCACACACAGCTGCAAGAAGTGTTAAAAAAACGAAACCATACGCTGGGAATAGCCGGGAATGCGGCGCAAATGACAAATTACTAAATTTTTCAAGTAGCTTTAGAAAGCCATTTAAATCTTACATTCGTTATCATGAAGCGCTTACTTTTTTCTGCAGGTTTATTATTGCTTATTAATTTTGCGGCTACTGCACAGGTAAATATCAAAGGTAGTACTATGCAGGATTTTACCGGTAAGCCCATTATGAATAACAAAGTAAGTGAAATAATAGGCTCTGTTTTTTACAATGATTCCTATAAGAATGCCAAAGTATATCTTGTGAATGGCCTTGAACTGGCAGATATAAAGATAAAACTGAATCTCCGGGACAATAAAGTGTATTACCTTAATAATGATGGCACGGAAATGGAAGCTGTGAGTAAAATAAAAAGCATTTTTTTTACAGATGACGGGGCCATATTTGAAAACGGCTTCCCGGCAGTAAATAAGCAGGATGCGCAGACATATTACCGGGTGATTGTTTCAGGCAAGGCCTCCTTACTGCTGTTGACCGGTTTTGTAGAAGCAGAATACAAAGCATTTAACAGCGCAACAACCACAAAGCAGATAGATAAAGTAACCGAAGTGTTTGGTGTTTCTCCCAATGCCATTACAAAATTGGCCAAAGCGGAGGATGTACTGCAATTATTAAGCGATAAGTATAAACAGGTTTACGACTATATCGATAAGAATAAACTGAAATGTAAAAAGCAGGCCGATTATGTAAGTGTGATAAATTATTATAACGCTATCAGCAATTGAATACGCTTACATAGGCTATCATGAAGCCCCGCTTCGCGGGGCAATGGCTCCATCAAACACATTTTATTGCCTATTCTGTTTTTTTTAAAAAGGTTTCCGTATATATGAAACAGGGAAAAAGCAAAGTGAAAAAACAAGCGGGCCTGGAAAAAATCTTTCACTATTATAACAGCCTTGCAGAATAAGTATTTTAACCGCTGTTGGTGATATCATCATTAACTGCTGAATAGAAAAGGCTTCGATCACGCGAAGCCTCTTTCTTATCAATCATATAAAAATCTGTGAAGCCGGTGGTTAGCGGTTCATAGACATCAGGAATTCCTCATTATCTTTCGTTCCCCTCATACGCTTCAATAATTCATTCATCGACTCTTCTGTATTCATGTCGTTGATGTATAAACGCAACAGGTTCATTCTTTGTAATACTTCTTTGTCTAACAACAAATCATCACGGCGGGTAGAAGAACCCACCAGGTCAATAGCAGGGAAAATACGTTTGTTGGCCAGTTTTCTTTCCAATTGTAATTCCATATTACCGGTACCCTTGAATTCTTCAAAAATCACTTCATCCATTTTGCTGCCGGTTTCAATTAAGGCGGTAGCTAATATGGTGAGGGATCCGCCGTTTTCTATTTTACGGGCAGCACCAAAAAACTGTTTGGGTTTTAGTAAAGCGTTGGCTTCCACACCGCCACTTAATACTTTACCACTGCTTGGTGCAACGGT